>JAFTGN010000100.1 GCA_017457865.1 Lachnospiraceae bacterium
CGGTGGCGGTTCTGCATACATCCACGCAAGCAAGTCCGTCAAGGAACTGGCAGACTCCTTAAGCGGAGATGAGAAGACCGGTGCAAACATCATCTTAAAGGCAATGGAAGCACCACTGTTCCACATCGCTGCCAACGCAGGTTTAGAGGGCGCAGTCATCATCAATAAAGTAAGAGAGTCCGAGATCGGCACAGGCTTTGATGCATACAATGAAACTTATGTAGATATGGTAGCAGCCGGTATCGTAGACCCGGCCAAGGTAACCAGAAGCGCATTGCAGAACGCAACCAGCGTGGCTTCTACCTTCCTGACCACAGAGTCTGTTGTAGCAAACATCAAGAGTGATGAGCCGGCAGCAGCACCAGGCATGGGTGGTATGGGCGGCATGATGTAAGAGACATGTGCGTCATCGCATAGAGAGATAAGAGGGATATTCCGAAAGGGGTATCCCTTTTTCTGCGATTGAGATGGGGGAAACAGATTGCTATTTTCATCACTATATTCTACACTATTGACAAAATTAAAACAATGGATAATACAGGGGAGTGATGAGAGATTTATGATAGGTATCTGGGAAGAAAAAGGCAATTCCCCGGAAGATTTTGCGTACTGGTGTAAGGGTCTGCTGGCATCCACTTGACCATGTATGCCGAAGTACAACATTTTATGAAATTTTTCTTTCCTTATAGACAATTTCACGCTATAATAAAGACAGAACTGTCAAAAAAGAATTTGGATTCTGTGATTCAGAATTCTTACGCCCAGCGTAGCTGCGTAAGCATTTTCTTCTGACAGATAGAGGCGTTGCGAAACACGGAGAAGCGTTTGGCATGTACTGACAAGGAAGGCAAACTACACTCTCGAAGGCTCTTGAAAACACCGGTACTTACTTTTTGGGGCTGATCAGCGAACAAAAAGTTTAGTATCCGTTGTGTTTTCACCGAAGCGAGAGCGTGCCTGAGGGAGTGAGGTTGCGTACGCAGTCAGTACATTCATTATGAGAATGTGTTTCGCAAACGCCTTTCGAAAGATACAGAGTAAGGAGGTTTTTGTCATGTATGATGAGGTATATGCAGAGTGGCTTGTGAAATGCAAGAAACCGGCCTATATCACCCTGTTAAAGGTGCTGGTGTGCATTCTGCTGGTATTGAGTGTCCTGGCCATGTTGATTGTCTGGTTCGGATTCATTTTCGTTCTGGTGTTTGCCCTTGCATTTTATGCGCTGAATCTGATGGGCAACAAGGAATACGAGTACATTTTTGTGGCAGGAGAGTTGGACATTGATCGTATTTTAGGGGCACAGAACCGGAAGCGCAAGTTGAAGCTGAGCATGGATGATATGGAGTTGATTGCACCATGGAACGCATCGGAGCTGGCAGGATTCAAGGGCAAGCCGGGCATGAAGATTACGGATTATTCTTCGCAGGCAGACCCGTCTAAAAATTATGGCATTGTGTGCCATAAAGACGGGGAAACAAAACTGATTGTCTTTGAACCAAATGAGAAGATGATACAGGAAATGAAGCGGTGTGCACCGAGAAAGGTCATTGTGGCACAGGCATAATGCCAAAAAGTCATGCCGGATGGGCAGTTTTTTTCATGAGTTTTCAAAAGTGATTTTAAGTTGACATTTGCGAAAATTTTTGTTACACTTGTTGGCAATACAAATAACCAAACACAACAGAAGAAAGAGAGGATCTTTATCATGGGTCAGATTATTGGTGAAGGAATTACATTTGATGATGTACTGTTAGTACCACAGTATTCTGAAGTAACGCCGAACATGGTATCACTGCATACCATGTTGACCAAGAAGATTAAGTTAAATATTCCAATGATGAGTGCCGGAATGGACACTGTCACAGAGCATCGTATGGCGATTGCCATGGCCAGACAGGGCGGTATTGGTATCATTCATAAGAATATGTCCATTGAACAGCAGGCCGCTGAGGTGGACATGGTAAAGCGTTCAGAGTTTGGAGTAATCACAGATCCTTTCTATTTGTCTCCGGAGCATACCTTACAGGATGCAGATGATCTGATGGCAAAGTACCGTATTTCTGGTGTGCCCATCACAGAGGATGGCAAGCTGGTAGGCATTTTGACCAACCGTGATTTGAAGTTTGAGACAGACTTTACACAGAAGATTGCGGATTGTATGACTTCTGAACATCTGGTAACAGCAAAGGTAGGCATCACCCTAGAGGAAGCGAAGAAGATTTTGGCCAAGGCCAGAATCGAGAAGCTGCCATTGGTAGATGACGAGGGAAATCTGAAGGGTCTGATCACCATTAAAGATATCGAAAAGACCATCAAGTATCCAAACTCTGCAAAGGATGACCAGGGGCGTCTGATCTGCGGCGCAGCGGTTGGCATCACTGCCAATATGATGGAGCGTGTAGATGCACTGGTGAAGTCCAAGGTAGATGTGATTGTCATTGATTCTGCCCACGGACATTCCAAGAATATCATCAATGCAGTGAAGCAGATCAAGGAGAAGTATCCGGAGTTACAGGTCATTGCAGGAAATGTAGCAACTGCAGCAGCCACCAAGGCACTGATTGATGCCGGCGTAGATGCCGTAAAAGTTGGCATCGGACCTGGTTCTATCTGTACCACCCGCGTGGTAGCAGGTATCGGTGTGCCACAGATCTCTGCTGTCATGGACGCTTATGAGGCTGCAAAGGAAGCTGGTATTCCGATCATCGCAGATGGCGGTATCAAGTATTCCGGTGACATTACCAAGGCGATTGCAGCAGGTGCCAATGTCTGTATGTTAGGCAGTATGTTTGCAGGTTGTGATGAGGCTCCAGGTGATTTTGAGCTGTTCCAGGGTAGAAAGTATAAGGTATACCGTGGTATGGGTTCTATCGCTGCCATGGAGAATGGTTCTAAGGACCGTTATTTCCAGAGTGGTGCAAAGAAGCTGGTACCGGAAGGTGTAGAAGGCCGTGTGGCTTATAAGGGCAGTGTAGAAGATACCATCTTCCAGTTAGTCGGTGGTTTGCGTGCCGGTATGGGTTACTGTGGTGCGGCTGATATTGAATATCTGAAAGAGAACGGCAAGTTTGTGAAGATCTCTGCGGCATCCTTAAAGGAAAGTCATCCACATGACATTCACATGACCAAGGAAGCACCAAATTATAGCATCAATGAATAAAAAACGGCCCTGTAATGGGCAGAAATTGTTCAGGATCAGACACTGAACAGTTTCGAAAAATCGCCAATTGCGTTTGTGATTGGCTTTTTTTCGTTTCCATGACAGCAGAAAAAGCAGGATCCATGTGAGGAAGCATGGATCCACAGACAAAAAGGAGGAATGAGATGGCAACTGACAGACAGGTATATGTGATTGACGGTGGACTGTTTGACACAAAGGAGCAGTTTTTTACACTGGCAGGGCGTATTTTTACCAACGGTTGTATTCAGGCCGGACACAATCTGGATGCCTTCAATGATCTGCTGCGGGGCGGATTTGGCAGACATGGACACGGCGAACCCATACATATCATCTGGCGGAATGTGAACCGCAGCCGCTGGCAGTTAGGAGACCGTTTTGTAGATACGGTCATCGCGATTATTACAGATACAGATGACAGCGGACATGACTGTACACTGGAGCTGGAATAAAAATATGGTAGCTGTGAAGATATTGAATAGCTACGAAACACAAAAGAATCAGGCACCAATGGTGTACTGAGAGGGAGAGAAAATGAATGTCAAAAAAGCAATTAACATTATAATTTGGGCATTGTATTCCGGTATCTGTATCGGAATCGGTGGAACTGCATATCTGTACATAGAGAACAAAATCGTAGGTTCCTTTTTATTTGCCATTGGTCTGCTGACCATTCTCATGTACGGGATGAACCTGTTTACTGGTAAGGTGGGCTATATTGTACGAAGAAAGCCTGCTTATTGTCTGGAAGTATTGTTCACATGGATCGGCAATTTTGCAGGAACAGTACTGGTGGCACAGGTTATGCGACATACCAGAAATACGGCGAAGTTAATTGAAAGTTGTACCGGCATGGTAGAAACGAAATTGAATGATTCGTATATCAGTTTGTTTGTTCTGGGTATTTTCTGCGGTATGCTGATGTTTATCGCCGTGGATAGTTTTCAGAAATGCAAGAAAGATGGCAGAGAATTTTTAGGAACCCTGATGTGTATACTGGGGGTGGTAGTCTTTATCCAGTCTGGGTTTGAACATTGTGTGGCAGATATGTTTTACTTTGCATTGTGTGGCAAGACAGTGGCAGCATTATTGCCGATTATTGTCATCACACTGGGTAATGCACTAGGTGGCAACCTGATTCACATCGGACAGATTGCAATGGAGAAGGTAGAAGGAAAATAAGCAGTTCTTTAAAACTAAATAGTTAGAAGTGTTGCACCATAGAACCGGCAAACAGGAGGGAACATCAGTGAATCTAAAATATATTCGAGAACTGGCAGCAGAACAGATGATGCAGCGCAGAAGCCATCCGGCGGTGGAACTGGGCAATAAGTATTTTCATGGACAGCGGGTGGGGAATACTGTGATAGAACTGAGAAAACAGCTGTTTCCGAATCATCCGGAATGGGATGAGACCTTACTGGTAGCGGCGTGGTTTCATGACATTGCCAATGACCGGACCAATCCGGAACTGGATCACCAACAGGCAGGGGCAGATATGACAGCGGCAATCCTGAAAAATGTCTGTCTGGCAGAGGAAGTGGAGCAGATTTGCAGCTTGATTGCCTGTCACGATATGCGGGAGCCTGGCAATGCCAGCTATAGTGACCAGGCAAGACTGTTGCAGGATGCAGATCTGCTGGATCATCTGGGCATATTTGATATCTGGTATATTTTTTCCATGGCGGCAACACAGGGATTATCCATGCCGGAATTGTTTGAGTGGTTTGAACAGACCAGACCGGGGAAGGAAGAACTGTATTATTATCAGTGCAACTTTGCTTTGAGCCAGCGGATTCTTCTGGAAAAGTCTAAGTTCGTATATGACTTTGGCGCACGTTATCTGACAGAGGGTAACGGACAGATCTGGCATCTGGAGGAGATGACAAAGCAATGGAGGGAACAGGATGGCGGCAAACTGTATGGCACTTTGCGGGCTTCTGCCTCCGGGGAGACAGAATGCTGATGGAAAGAGGAAATGATGGCATTTGTGACAGGATCCCACAGGTGAGAGGAAGCGGTGCCGGAAAAAGAATCGAAAAAACCATCGAAAGTGGGAATAGGATTTGAAAAAAACCAGATAAGATGGTACAATAGGAAAGGCAGTCTGGAAACAGACGGGAAAATATCAAAAGAAGACGAGATCTGGATCAGATTTCAGAATGAGGAATGGAATGAGATTTGTCAGTATCGCCAGTGGCAGCAGTGGAAACTGTATTTATCTGGGAACAGATCATACACATATATTGATTGATGCAGGGATCTCCTGTAAACGCATCAACAGTGGGTTAGAGGATCTGGGTATCAAAAGCAGTGAATTAGATGGAATCTTTATCACCCATGAGCACTCGGATCATATTCAGGGACTGCGTGTGTTTTCCAAGAAATTTGGCGTGCCCATTTACGGCACGAAAGAAACATTGGAGGAAATCGCAAAGACAGACAAGAAAGGTGAGATCGATCCCGATCTGTATCGTCCGGTCATGCCGGATGTGCCGGTGACGGTAAAGGAAATGCAGGTGCTGCCATTTTCCAGCAGCCATGATGCAGCCAATCCGGTGGTGTACCGGGTGGATGGCGGCGGAAAGTCTGCTGCCGTGGTGACAGATTTGGGCTGTTATAGTGACTACACATTGCAGCATTTGCAAAATTTAGACGGCATTCTGTTAGAGTCCAATCATGATGTGCGGATGTTAGAGATCGGCCCGTATCCTTATTATCTGAAACGGAGAATTTTGGGGGCACGAGGCCATCTGTCTAATGATACCTGTGGAGAATTGTTAAACAATATCCTGCACGATGGCATCAAGCATATTTTTCTGGGCCATTTGAGTAAGGAGAATAACTATGAGGCGTTGGCATATGAGACTGTGCGTGCTTCTGTGACCATGGCACCTTCTCCTTATAAGGGAGATGACTTCTCCATCAGCGTGGCAGGAAGAGACCATCCCTCTGAGATCATCTATTTATAATGAAATGGAGCGAGACGGAATCCGGTTGGTTTCCAAATCGTTACCTATATACAAGCGCAGGCCGCTTTACAGAAAGGATTAGAAATATGAATAAGGCAATCATAACAGTAGTTGGAAAAGATACTGTAGGCATTATTGCAAAGATTTGTACATACCTTGCAGAGAACAGCATCAATATTCTGGACATTTCCCAGACCATTGTAGAAGAATATTTCAATATGATGATGATCGTAGACGTAAGCAACTCTAAAAAGGTATTTGGAGATACTGTAACAGACCTGAATTTGATCGGGGAAGAGATTGGTGTCAACATCCATTGCCAGAAGGAAGAGATTTTTACAAAGATGCATCGTATCTGATGCCCATGGAGGATAACCCACTATGATCAATATTTTTGAAGTAAATGAAACCAATAACATGATAGAGCAGGAAAAGTTAGATGTCCGTACCATTACCATGGGCATCAGCCTGTTAGACTGCTGCGACAGCAACTTAGAAGTGGTCAAAGAAAAGATTTATCAGAAGATCACCACCAATGCAAAGGATCTGGTAAAGGTAGGAGAGGAAATTGAGTTAGAGTATGGAATTCCCATTGTGAATAAGCGAATTTCCATTACCCCGATTTCTCTGATTGGTGCATCCTGTTGTCAGACAGTGGAGGACTATGTAGAGCTGGCAAAGACATTAGACCGTGCCGCAAAGCAGGTAGGGGTCAATTTCTTAGGCGGTTATTCTGCGCTGGTTTCCAAGGGCATGACCCCCTCTGAGGAACTGCTGATCCGTTCCATTCCACAGGCTTTGGCAGAGACAGACCGCGTGTGCAGTTCTGTGAACGTAGGTTCTACCAAGACCGGTATCGATATGGATGCTGTCCGTTTGTGCGGACAGATCGTGAAGGAAACAGCAGAGCGTACCGCTGATCATGATTCTCTTGGTTGTGCCAAGCTGGTGATTTTCTGTAATGCACCGGATGACAATCCATTTATGGCAGGTGCCTTCCACGGTGTGACGGAAGGAGACATCATCATCAATGTAGGTGTCAGTGGTCCGGGTGTAGTCAAGCACGCCTTAGAAGAAGCAAGAGGGGCAGATTTCTCTGTTCTGTGTGAGACCATCAAGAAGACTGCATTTAAGATTACCCGTGTAGGACAGTTGGTGGCACAGGAGGCTTCCAGACGGTTAGGCGTACCATTTGGTATCATCGACCTGTCTCTGGCACCCACTCCGGCAGTAGGAGACAGCGTGGCAGAGATTTTGGAAGAGATCGGTCTGGAGATGGTAGGTGCGCCAGGTACCACTGCTGCACTGGCTATGTTAAATGACCAGGTGAAAAAGGGTGGCATTATGGCATCTTCTTATGTAGGTGGTTTGAGCGGCGCGTTTATTCCGGTCAGTGAAGATCAGGGGATGATCGATGCGGTAACGGCAGGCGCATTGACCATTGAGAAGTTGGAGGCTATGACTTGTGTCTGCTCTGTCGGTCTGGATATGATTGCCATTCCGGGAGATACCTCTGCTTCCACCATTGCCGGTATCATTGCAGACGAGGCTGCCATTGGTATGGTCAACCAGAAGACCACCGCAGTGCGTGTGATTCCGGTCATCGGCAAGGGAGTAGGCGAAACAGCAGAATTTGGCGGATTGCTTGGTTATGCGCCGATCATTCCGGTCAATACCAAGTCCTGTGAAGCTTTTATTTCCAGAAAAGGACGGATTCCGGCACCAATTCACAGTTTTAAGAACTAATAAAATTAGAATATTCAGAACCTTCCCTGTGCATCCTTTGTACAGGGAAGCAGTCGTTTAGGAGAGGAGAATTTATATGAATCTTGTGGCAGCGGTTGATGAAAACTGGGGCATCGGGCATCGGGGCAATCTTCTGGTACGAATTCCGGCCGATCAGGAATATTTCAGAAAGATCACCACTGGAAAAGTAGTAGTGATGGGACGAAAAACATTAGATACCCTGCCGGGCAAGATGCCGTTGGCAAAACGTACCAACATCATTCTGTCGGAAAAACCGGATTTTCATGTAAAATATGGCACAGTGGTACATTCGGTGGAGGCGTGTCTGGAATTGTTAAAGGGTTACCCATCAGAAGATATTTATATCATTGGGGGAGAGAGCATTTACAGACAATTTTTGCCCTATGCAGATGTGGCATATGTGACAAAGATCATGTATCGGTATCAGGCAGATGCCCATTTTCCCAATCTGGATGTATTGCCAGACTGGGAACTGACGGCAGACAGCGAAGAACAGACCTATTTCGATCTGGAATTTTTCTTTTTGAAATATGAACGGAAACAAACGGTTGAAAAGGGATAGAGTATCCTTTACTCATTGTCTTTCAAAATCATAGTCGTCAAAATTAGATACAGAAAGGCAAGAGGGGCCTGGATGAATAGCAGCAGGATGAAAATTCCTACATTGAATTTCTTCCAGTTGAAAGAGGATTTGCCCCTCTCACCGGAAGCAGAGACATTGTTGTAAGGGATGGAATTTCTGTAATCTTCCATACCCGGGTCCGGAAATGTGGAATCAAACTCTTCAAAAGAAGTCTGGTGGTAATTTTCTGCATTTTGTGCCGTTGCAGAACTGCCCCATTCGGGTTCTTCATAGGGGGCGTGGGCAGCATGCTCAGCAGTGGATTCGCTGCCGTAATTATTTGTATTTAATTTAGGCCCTTTATAATTGGCACTGGTGACAGTGCTTGTGTCATAATTGTCTCCGTGTACATTATCATAACCGCAATATTCGCAAACAGCAGATTTGGTCTCTAAACCACAAAATTTACAGCGCATGAAAAATCCCCCTTTGTATTTGAAACATAACCATAATAAAATTATTATAATATAAACTCTTTGGAAAATCAATTGGTCAACAGGGGGATTCCGTGTCTGTTTCTTACAAAATACTGACACCTGCCCGGTATTCATCTGGAAGCAATACCCTGGTTTTGTGATACAACACACTGCGGTACAGATGAGAGGCCTGTAAGTCTAATTGGAATAACCGGTCTGGCAGTGCATCTGCCACTTTATTGATCAGTGGGATATCTGTGTTGCGGCTGATCTGGCGAAGCAGTCCGGTCATTTCCCGGCGTACCCCCAAAACACGTAAGTAGGGGGTGTATGCTACTGCTTCTGCTGCTTCTAAATCTGTATAGCGAATATCTAACAATATATGAAACAGTGCCCGACTGATATGACTATAGGTATATTGTCTGGTTTTCAATTGTGCTGCCACTTCTGTCAATGCTACAGGTGTGTGTTCCAAAGCCAAAAGTCGATTGGAAAGAGCAGGAGAAAAGCCAGCCCATTTCGTAAAATCATCGGTGTAACACCTTCGATAGTTTAACAGTTCAGAAAAATCGTCTGCCCTTAGTGCCTGTGCAGGCTGGATGCAGGAAAGTGCTTCAGGCGGTATCCACTGGGAAAGTTCAGAAAATGTCTGATTTTCCATAGTGGCGCTATCTGAATCAGAGGCATGCAGATAATTGCGGATGGCAGAAGCAGAACTGTAAGGTTCTGTAGGCGTTGTATCATGATAGCCCTGCCCGATTCTTTGGATGGTGACAGGCTGCATGGGACTATGCTGCCTGTAAATGGCTTTTAAATATTCTATGGCAAGCAGATTATTGGGAGAGGAAAGGAGGGCAGGCAGTTGATCGGACAATGCCCAATGTCCCTCTATCGTGTGAGAAA
This sequence comes from Lachnospiraceae bacterium, assembly GCA_017457865.1. GTDB lineage: Bacteria > Bacillota > Clostridia > Lachnospirales > Lachnospiraceae > UBA2942. The sequence goes on from JAFTGN010000100.1 coordinate 9,859, forward strand.
CCGCTTTCATGACCGCAGCCGGATAAGATAGGCCGGTACGGAGTGCGGTTTGCAGATGGTCACGATAAGCAGGTGGTTCTTCTGACAGCAATTTTGCTATCTGCTGTAACAGGGACAGGTTACCACATTCACTGCCAAAACAGAGAAAATCACAGTCGGCAGCAGTCAGCTGTGCCACGGCACCGGCAGCAAATAGTTCCGCACTGGCAGTGGCACACCAGACAGGCAGTTCCAGCACCAGATCTGCACCGCAGGCAAGGGCGGCTCTCGTTCTGGTATATTTGTCAAAAATGGCAGGTTCCCCCCGTTGGACGAAAGAACCGCTCATGATGACAATGACCGCATCTGCATCGGTCTGTTTTCTTGCCTGTTTGATCAGATAGGCATGTCCGTTGTGAAATGGATTGTATTCCGCAATGATTCCCACCGCTTTCATCGTGCTGTTTCCCCCTGTAGAGATATAAGTTGGTTGCCCATCCATTTTCTGGGACTTTATGCAGTTATTATGACATAGCAAAACCGGTTTTTCAAGGGAGAAAAAGAGGGATTTTACGGAATGTTACATTTTGGGGTTTCGTAAGCGGCTTGAATATGTTATAATAAAATTTGAGCGACTGTGGCAAAACGCAAAACGCTATATGGAGAGGGCATTGAAATATCGTGTAATGGGAACAGCACACTGTGCGGATGGGAGAGAAGAATGATTGATTTTGAAGAGGAATTGGCAAAGTTTCGTCCAAGTGAGGAAATCAGCAAAGAGAGAGATGAGGCAGAAAATGACAAGTCTACGGATTTGTCCGATATTTTGACAGAACTGTTAAAGCAGATCAATGAAGCAGCCAAGAGCTGAATCTGCTATGGGGAGTGAAGTGACATGAAGTGTTTGATTTGTAATGTTTCTTTGAAAGACGGTTATATCTGTCCAAAGTGCGGCACCGATCACAGTTTATATGTGAAGATTCAGGGAACAGCCAATGCATATTATAACAAGGGACTGGCAAAAGCCCGGGCCAGGGATTTATCCGGCGCAGCGGAGTGTCTGCGTACAAGTCTGCAATTGAACAAAAGAAGTGTACCGGTTCGGAATTTACTGGGACTGGTTTATTATGAAATGGGAGATGCGGATCTTGCATTGAAGGAGTGGAGGCTTAGTCGTCTGTTAAAATTCCGCAACAATCCGGCAGAGCGTTATATCCGTGATTTGTTGGAAGATGCCGATGAGGTGAACAGTTACAACAATTCTATCCAGAAGTTCAATTTGGCATTGCAGACCATTCAGGAAGATGGCAATTTAGATATGGGGATTATCCAGTTAAAAAAAGTCATCAATTTGAATCCCAGACTGTTAAAGGCATACCAGCTGCTTGCACTTGTTTATATCCAAACACAACAGTATGCAAAAGCAGTGGCAGTGTTAAATCGTTGTTTGGAAGTAGACAGAGGTAACACTTGTGCCAGAGCATACCTGAATGATTTGAAAATCAGAGGGTTAGTGGAAAATAAAAAAGTTCCGTTAAAGGCTGGAGAAAAAGAGCGGGCAGATGTGATCATTCCCACCAAAGTACGGGATGTGGGCAGTTATTTGCTGAATGCATTTTATATATTGGTTGGTGTGGTGCTGGCATTGGGGATTTTCTGGTATGCCATTGTGCCACAGATTCGAAGCGAGTATGAAAGCGTCAACCATTATACGGCAGATTCTTATGAAGGTAAGATTGCGGATCTCAATCAGGAAGTGGCAGATCTGACTGACCAGTTAGAGGAGTTGAATGGCACCATTGGGGACATGCAACGGTCGGCAGAGGATGCAGAATCTACTTATCAGCAGCATGCAAGTGATTCCGAACAGGAATTGGTCAACTATGATCGTATGCTGGAAGTGATGTCTTTGTACATCACCCACGATTATCTGGACATTGAAGATGCTTTTGCGGAAGTGTCCAGACGAGCTTCTTCTGCAGAAGCATATCGGGATGCATATAAAGTGGTACAAGATAATCTTTCCACGGATTTTACTACAGATTTGCTTGTATGGGCGAATTATTACAGAGACACACAGGACTATGCGACAGCACTGGCGTATTATAATGCTATTTTAGAACATGGAGAGGATCCCAATGCCTTATACTGGGCAGGTATGTGTCATGTGTCTATGGGAGATCCTACTTTGGCGGCACAATGCTTTGAATCCATCGGGGAAAATTTTGTGGAAACAGATTTTTTTGAAATGGCAATGGAGCAGTTGGGTGCCATTCGTGGAACCAATGCAGATGTGTTAAAGGCTCAGTATCGCCAGCAGTGGCAGGAGCACCAGAACAATCCGGAGAATGAAGAGGAAAATACACCGTAATAAAACAGAATATAGTTCCGAGACGGAAAGTGAAATGGAGGAATGTCTCTCTATCGTAAGGTAGAGGGGCATTTTTTTGTGTAACAGGAAATGATCGATTGGGGATAAGATTCATATTTCCCGAACAGGCTTCATATGATATAACAGTGTGAACAAGCATTGCAGAAATGGAGGAGTGACATGAAAACAGAATCAGGTTATCAATGTGTGGGAGAGTATGTCCGAATTTACCTGCCTTCGGAGGTGGATGAAAACAGCTGCCCCCAGATCAGTCATATTGCCAGAGAGTGTATGAAAAAACAGGGAGTGGAACAGCTGGTGTTTGATTTTTCCAATACAGTGTTTATGGATAGTGCCGGAATTGGTATGCTGCTGGCTCGTTACAAGGAAGTGTCATTTGAAAAAGGGAAAATTTTTTTGACAGGAGAAAATGAGCGGGTGAGTCGTATTTTGAAGATGTCCGGTATTTATACCATTATGCCTCACATTCATATCTAATGGATGTAAATCAGGAAGGCAAATATAGAAAAAGAAATGGAGAGTCTTATGTGCGAAACGATGCAGTTGCAGGTGGACAGTGACAGCCGGAATATTTCTTTTGTGCGGGCTGTAGTGGCCGCCTTTTTTTCCAGGTTAGATCCCACGGTAGAAGAATTAGAAGATGTGAAAACTGCTGTTTCAGAGGCAGTGACCAATGCGATCATACACGGATACGGGAATGGTCCGGGGGTTGTAGAAATCAAATGTACCATTATAGGAAAGGAAACCAGTACGATGATACAGGACTGGGGTGTTGGCATTGCGGATGTGAAAAAAGCAATGGAGCCGTTGTATACAGGCCGACCGGATTTGGAACGGTCTGGAATGGGATTTTCCTTTATGGAAGCCTTTATGGATACGGTTTGTGTAGAATCCACACCAGGCAGAGGGACAAAAGTCATATTAGGAAAAATATTTCCAGATGTTGCGGAAGGATGGAAACAGGCAGCAGCATCTGCCGGTGAGAGGGTCTGAGATTGAATGGAAGAAAAACTGTTGCTGATTGAGCAGGCGCAGGCAGGAGATAAAAATGCAAGAGATCAGGTCATCAGCGGAAATCTGGGACTGGTATGGAGCATCGTCAGACGCTTCACTGGGAGAGGGTATGAGGCAGATGATTTGTTTCAGTTGGGGTGTATTGGTCTGATTAAGGCGATAGACCGGTTTGACAGTGGTTTTGGTGTACAGTTTTCTACATATGCAGTTCCCATGATTACCGGGGAGATCAAACGATTTTTACGGGATGATGGAATGGTGAAAGTTAGTCGTTCCATGAAAGAACTGGCAATTTTGGCCAGGCGAAAGACGGAGGAGTTTCAAAAAAAAGAAGGTCGAGATCCTACGATAGAAGAACTGGCATCTGCGGTGGGAGTAGAACGGGAAGAATTGTCTGCGGCATTGGAATCGGCAGCAGAAGTGGAGAGTTTGCAGCAAGTGATTTATCAGGGAGACGGCGGTGCCATTACCCGTATGGACAGGCTGGAACAGGAACAGGACGAGCAGGAAACACTGATCAATCGTATGACAGTTTACCAGTTGATTGCAGGATTGGAAGACAGGGAACAGAAACTGATCGTGATGCGCTTTTTTTTGGACAAGACACAGACACAAGTGGCAATGGTGTTGGGCATGTCGCAAGTGCAGGTTAGTCGAATGGAAAAACGTATTCTGAAAAAAATGCGTGAACGTATGGTGTAAATTTCATTTTCCATATATTGCCAGCATATAAAATCTGGAATGGATTACACTAATGGCAAAGAAAGGGATTTGTGAAATACCTGAGAATAAAAGAACAGAGGAAGTGGATTATGACAAAATCAATGGTAAAAATTGGTGGTATTTTGCTCATACTGGCAGTGGCTCTGTGTATGATCTGGTATATGTTTGCAGGCAATCGTGCTGCAGCTTCTCCAGGGGCAGTGTTGGTACGCTGTGAAACAAATGATACAGAGACGGAATTGCCGGAGCAGGAAGAAACGAGAGATTGCTTTTTGCTGCAGGAGGAAGAGATTTCTGTATGAATGAGATATTATATATGAAATTGGAAATCAATCCCCATGTGACAGCAGAGCCAGTCTATATTTCGGATATCAGTGAAACATGGTGCAAGAATCCTCATGTGCTTGCGGCATGTCGTGGGGTAGAGGTAAAATTGAATGTACCGGTGAAAGGAAAAAGCCGAACCATATACTCTGCCATGGATCTGATTCAGATGATCCAGGCTCAAGTAGACAATGTAGAAGTGACGCTGTTAGGAGAAGAGGATTTGATGATTTCCCTGGAACCAGAATCCCATGTTCCCATGTGGTGGGAATGGTGCAAAGTTGTGTTTCTTGCAGGGATCATTTTTTTTGGTTCTGCTTTTGCCATTATGACATTTAACAATGATGTAGGGGTGAAATCTGTTTTTGAAGAAGTTTATCAGTGGAGTATGGGGCAGGCGTCCAATGGATTTTCCGTATTGGAGATATCGTATTCTGTGGGACTCGGTATTGGAATCTTAGTTTTTTACAATCATTTTCGCAGAAAGACCCGTATTGCGGATCCGACTCCTTTGGAAGTGGAAATGCGGCAGTATGAAAATGACATCAATACAGCCATTTTACGGGAAGATGCCCGTATGAGGAAACACGCCAAAAAAGTGTCTGTGGGAGGAAATTCGTGAAATTCATTTTTCTCATGATAGTAGGCGTGTCAGCCGGATTGGTCACATCTGCTGGTGTGTTTGCACTGATTACCGTAATTGGAATCATTCCGCGGCTGGCAGGCAGAAGCAGAACCGCATCTTATATTCGGTTATATGAATGGATGATTATTTTAGGAGGCGTGCTGGGAACTCTGGAGTTTTTTGCGGAAAGGGCATTAAAAGTCGGAAGCATTGGGTTGTTGGTGTTTGGTCTGGGAAGCGGTATTTTTGTCAGCTGCCTGGCGATGTCGTTGGCAGAAACACTGGATGTGTTTCCGATCATGGTGCGCAGACTCCGGTTGAAAGTAGGATTTCCCTGGATTACGCTGGCATTTGCCTTGGGAAAGAGCATTGGTGCTTTATTGTTCTTTTGGAAAGGATGGAGTATCTAACAAGCAGTAGTTCAAGTAGTCTTGTTTCAGTAGGCGATAGATTTATCATACGAGGAGGAATCAAAAATGGAACAGGAAGAAAAACAGAAACACATTGAGGAAGAGTATAATGCATACATCAAAGAAGTAACACCAGTCTTTAGTACAAGTAAAAATATGCTGCACGCATTTTGGACGGGTGGTCTGGTTTGTACAATTGGACAGGGAATCCTACATTTTTTTAATAGCATGGGATTAGATGAAAAGTCAGCTGCTTCCTGCACTACATTGACTTTGATTGCAGTGGCCATTCTATTGACTGGATTCAATCTGTTCAGTAAAATTGCGAAATATGCCGGTGCCGGTGTACTGGTACCCATTACCGGATTTGCAAATGGTGTGGCCTCTCCAGCCATTGAATACAAAAAGGAGGGGCAGGTATTTGGCATTGGATGTAAGATTTTTACCATTGCCGGGCCGGTCATCTTGTTTGGAATTGTGACCAGCTGGTGTCTGGGGATGATTTATTGGATTTTGAAATTGACGGGAATGGCATAACAGATAGGAATGGATTGTAAATGAATTTGTAAAAACAAATAGAAACATTATATATGGAAAAGGAACAGGGCATTTTGTGGAGACGCAGAATGCTCTGTTTCTTATGTAATAGGAAATTCCTATTACACAAAAAGTGCTCCACACAGGATGCGACCTCGCACGAAAGAGAAAAAGTTGCTTACGCAACCGCGCTCGGCGCAAGAATTCTGCATTCGCAGAATTCTTTTCTAAACATTTTATAAACTGTTGGTGAACTATTTAAACCAGATAAAAAATGTGTTATGATAGCGACAAGAAAAGTTTACATAAAAATAAAATTGTGCATGAAAGAGGACGTGGAATATGATAGGTGCCATTTTGTTTGGATTGGTTTGCAGTGGATGGGAATACTGGTATATTTGTTGCTGGTTGGGGTATGACAAGCGGTTAGTAGAGCAAGGGGGATGTCATGGGATGGTATACCGTAAAAAGTTGCAGTATGTCGGCTGGATTTTAGCGGGACTGATGGCATCTTTATTGGTATTTTGGATACGGCGGCAGAGTGAGGCGGTATGGGTAGACTGGTATCAGAATATGGCAGTGATGAACTGGCTGGTGGTTATCGGGATTGTAGACTGGAAAGAGCAGAAGATTCCCGGTTTCTTGCTGCTGCTTGGGGTATTGTTATGGGGAATTTGCATATTGGTACTGATTGGGATAGAGATGAGAACGGGGCATGTGGTATGGAGAAGTATGTGGAAGGAAGTGTTCTGGCCGTCTATGACAGGAGGTGTAGTGGTAGGAGGTACGTTGTGGGGCATTGCTTCTTTGTGGAAACATGCGCTGGGCATGGGAGATGTTAAGTTGTTTACAGTATTGGGATTGTTGTATGGCCTGACAGATACCTGTTTGCTGCTGTTTTTCACCATGTTGCTGATGGCAGTGGTCTGTCTTTTTCTGTTGAGCAGAAAGCAAGTGACAGGCAAGACGACCATTCCATTGGCTCCTTTTTTGGCAGTTGGATTTTTGCTGACGGTATATTTGGGGAGGGGGTGAGGCATGGGCGGTTAGTGTGAATTTGCGTATGAAATAAAAATTTTGATGAAAGGCGTTGGGGATGGTGGTTTTCCAATTGCCTGTCAAAAAATACAAATGAAAGGACGAAAGAAATGAGAGTAGAAAAAGAGCGAACCCAGGAAGGATTGAAGATTCAAATCTGGCTGTCTGAAGAGGAACTGGCATTATATGATTCGGCTTTTGTACAGCGTGCCAAGCAGGAGATGTCCATAGAAGGGCAGAATATTGAGAAGAAGAACAGCTATTGTCTGATTAGAAGGAAAACAAAGGAACCCATTTTGATAACCAGCTCTATGTTTCAATTGGGGAGAGAACACGGCAAGGTGGATTACTGTATTTCGGACAATCCAAGTGTCAGTCGAATCCATGCGGCATTTCTGATACAGGGAGAGCAGGTGTTTCTGGTCAACACAGCGGCTAAAAATCACACCTATGTGAATGGTCAGCAGATTCCGGACCATGCCAGAATTTTACTGTCACCCGGAGATCGGATTTGTCTGGCCAATGAAGAATTTATCTTCTGTCTAAAGGAGAGATGCATATGAACGTGATGATGGCAGCTGTGACAGACGTGGGAATACAAAAGAAAGTGAATCAGGATAGTTTGTTGATTCAGAACATATTGACCAGTCAGGGACGGATGGTGTTTGCGGTGCTTTGTGATGGAATGGGCGGTTTCAAAAAGGGAGAAGTAGCAAGCAAGACATTGATTCAGTGCTTTCGGAATTGGGTCAGACAGGAGTTACCCACATTGTGCAGAGGAAAGTTGAGAGAGGAGCATATTTGGCAGCAATGGGAAGGGATTCTTACAGAACAAAACCAAAAACTGCGCCAATATGGAAAGCGGCAAGGGATTCAGCTTGGTACCACAGTAGTGGTAATGTTGTTGACGGAGAAGCGTTATTATATTATGAATGTAGGAGATTCCAGAGCATATCAGTTGAAAGAAAAAATGAAGCAGTTGACTACAGATCAAACTTTTGTGGCAGATGCAGTGGCAAAAGGGTATTTGACAGAAGATCAGGCAAGAGAAGATTTTCGTCGGCATATTTTACTGCAATGTTGTGGTGCGTCTGATCAGATCGTGCCGGAGAGAATCAGTGGCATTACGGAACAGGAATCCGTCTATTTGCTTTGTTCCGATGGATTTTATCACCAATTATCGGTAGAGGAATGTTATGAGTTGTTGCAGCCAAGGGTACTTTTGGCAGAAGCACAGATGAGACAGAATGCTTGGATGTTGATGGAACGGTGTAAACAGCGGCAGGAGAAAGATAATATTTCTGTGGTACTGGTGAAACTGTGTGGGGGAAGGAAAGATGCTGGAAAGCGGTGTGCTTTTGGATGGAAAATATAAAATTATAAAGCAAATTGGAAGAGGAGGCATGAGCTGGGTCTATTTGGCAATCAATGAACGGGCCAATAAGCAGTGGGCTGTGAAAGAAATCCGAAAAGAGAAAACACAGGAATTAGAACCTGTTCGACAATGTCTGGTGGCGGAAATTGATATTTTGCGGAATTTGCGTCATCCCAATTTACCGGGTATTGTGGATGTGATAGAGCAGGAGGAGGCGTTTTTCATGGTCATGGAATATGTGGAAGGAACGGCATTGGATCAGGTTTTGGAACATTCTGGTCCGATCGGCCAGCAGGAGGTCGTTTTATGGGCAAAGCAGTTGTGTCAGGTATTGATTTACCTCCATTCCAGGCAGCCTGTCATCATTTATCGGGATATGAAGCCTTCTAATATTATGCTGGAGCCAGATGGACAGGTGAAACTCATTGATTTTGGGACGGCACGGGAATATAAAGCATGCCATGCAAATGATACCGTTTGTCTTGGAACTGCCGGATATGCGGCACCTGAGCAGTATGCCGGGGCAGATATGGGACAGACAGATGTGCGAACCGATGTGTACAATCTGGGAGCCACCATCCATCATCTGTTGACTGGGATTTCTCCTTCTGCTCATCCTTTTCAGTTTATACCCATCCGGCAAAGTAATCCTTCGTTGTCTGGTGGGTTAGAACAGATTTTGCAAAAGTGTACCCGGTATGACCCAAAAGACCGCTACCAGTCTGTGGCAGAGCTGTTGTATGATTTGGAACATTTTGAGCAGATGGATAAAGCCTGGCAGAAAAAGCAGATACAGAAGTTGGCATTGATTGTGTGTAGTATTTGTATGACTGTAGTTTTGGGATTGGGAGCTGTATGGGGATATGGCTCTGCAAAAAGACAAAAAGGAATGGAGTATGAACAGAATTTGCGCAATGCCACCACTGTGGAAGCGTATTATGCTGCCATTTTAACAGACCCGACACGGGTGGAAGCGTATCTGGGAAATGATGACTGGACAGGGTTGATTGGATTTCTCATTGCAGATGAGCGTCTGACGGTAGAAGAAAGCAGCAGTTTGACCAGATTAAAAGGAGGTTTGGAGGCACAAAACAAAAGAGGATATACCACCACTGTGGATGTATTGGCACAATTGAAAGGGGCAGATTCTTTGGGCTACCAGCTGGTCTGCAATGAAATTGGAGAAGCCTATTTGTTTTATTATGAAGTGGGAGTGGAAAAAGATAAGTATAAAACAGCTGCTTCCTGGTTTCAGTATGCCGGTGATGTGAATCCGGCAGCAGAGATCTATTGTGCCATAGCAGACTGCCTGCAAATGATTGCAAAGAACAGAAAGTCAGAGACATATGGCACACTATCAGAAACCTACCAGACATTGTGGAAGCAGATGGAGGCACTGCTGGCAAAGGGAAGAGAAATGGATTTGGATTTGAAATTGCGGATTTGGCGGGAAGTGGTACATATGATTGCCAATCATGCAGAGGAGTTTTCTAAGGTTTTGTCCCAGACAGAATTACAGGATATGTTAGAAGAAATTGCAACAGAGAGTAGTCAGATGAAAGATTCCTTTTTACAGGACAGTATCCGGAAATTGATACTTGATATTGCATTGGCAGAAGAAAAAATACAGTCTGCCAGGAGGTAGGAGAGGACAATTATGTATACATTTTATAGGACGGTGTTTGTCGTATGTGGCATTGGGGCAGGTGTGGTAGGTGTGTGGACCATAGTGTTATGTTTGTATTTGCGTATTTGGTCGGTGATTACCGCATTGTATAAACAGTGGATAGGGAGACATGCCGGACAGAAGGTGTATAATGGACAGTTTTTGATTGAGCGTGAAATCATGTTTGTCCATACGGAAGAGACCATTGATGAGAAGGAACATGGAGAAATAGGAGAAAGTGTATGAGAAAAGGTATGAAAAAACGGAAAAGAAGCAATATATGGAATCGAATCAGAGCAGGTATGTTGGCGGCTGTGCTGACTGCAACGATGCAGACAGGAATACTGGCAGCAGAACAGATAGAAGAAGTGGATAGAAAGCAGGCAGAAGTGCAGATTCAGTTATGGGAGAGGTCTTCAGGGGCAGAAACAGGATCTATTGCGGTATCTGTCATGGTCAAAGTAGAAGAAGACAAACAAAAGGAACCTGCGGGGATACAAACAGGAATTGCAGAAATTTCGTATCAGGTCATACAAGATGGGGAAACGGCACATCCCTTGCAGACTGGTATTTTGTATCAGGCAGAGGCGACGGAATATGGAGAGCAATTCTTGCAGGAATCCGAGGCAGAAGAGATGGAAATAGACGGAGAAGTGGAGGAACCCAAAGTAGAAGAGATAGGAATAGATGGAGAAGTGGAGGGGGTTGAAATAAAAAGTCCAAAAACAGATGAAAAAGTGGAGGAATCCAAAGTAAGAGAGATAGAAACAAATGAAAAAATGGAGAAAATAGAGACAAAAGGCGCGAAACCAGATGAAGAAGTGGAGGAGTCAGAAATAGAGAAGACTAAAACAGATGGAAAAGTAGAAAGAGAAGAATATGAAACAAATGATGAAATGGATATAAGACAAATGGAGGAAAGCAAAATAGAGGAAAAAGTGGAGATGGAAAAACAAAAAGAGTCCAAAATAGAAGGAGAAGTGGAAATAGAAGCAGAAACGGAGAGGCTTGAAATAGACAGAGAAAAAGATACAGAAAGTGTAGAGTCGGAAACGGTTTTACAGGAACCGTATATATGGGAGTGGAATGGAACCATTACGATGGAAGTAGAGAAAGATAGCAGCCATCAGATAGAAGTGTTGGTCACGGCAAAGGATTTTGCTGGGGAAGAATGGACAGCCTCTCTCTTTTGGGATAGCCCCTCTGTTATGATGGAACAATCCACCGAGGAGCAACAGGAGCAAGAAATTGCTGTTTTGCCAGAAGAAGAGCCGACTGTTTGTTCGGAAGCAGAGCCCGAAGAAGCGACTGGTTGTTCGGAAACAGAGTCAAAAGAGCCCATCGTTTTTCTGGAAACAGAGTCAGAGACATTGCCATCTGATTCTGCGTCTGTCATACAGATAGAGCCGATTTTACCGGAATTGATTACGCAGGAATGGTCGGAAGCATCGGAATCCGTCATACAGGTACCATTGGTTGTTCCGGAACCAGCGGTACAAATACCATTGGTAAAACCAGTGATTGTAGTGACCTATGATCATAATGATGGAGCAAATGGCAATTATTACAAAACGGATCGGACGGCTACGATTTCCATTGTGTCCGCTTCATTTGACAGCCGTAATGTGAAAATTGTGGGAACAGCAACAGAAAATGGGCGTGTAAAGGACGTACCAGTGGTCAGTGACTGGATCAAAGTGGGGGATGTCTATATGGCAACCATTCACTATACAGAAGATGGACTGTATACATTAGAAATTTCTTATCAGGATCAGGAAGGAATGATGGCAGAACCAGTGGTGGCAGAGCCGTTTTATATTGACCGGACCAAACCAGAAGTGATGGTGACAGATATTGTGGATCATTCTGTAAATAGTACGAAGGATGAGATTGGATTTGTGATAACGGCTACGGATCAGAATTTTGATACATTTGTTCCACAATTGACAGCAGTGGTATTGGAGGCAGGTCAGTTTGTGAAAAAAACAATTGAAACAGGAGAACTGGTTGACATAGAAAATGGTCAGCAGTTTGTAGTGGAAAATTTGGATTTGGATGGCATTTACCATCTTTCCTGTACAATATCAGACAAAGCAGGCAATACCTTTGAGGAAATTCTTCTATACGATATGGGGGAAGATGCATACACAAAATCTATAGATAAACCAGCTGAGTTGGTCACCTTTTCTGTCATCCGTGGTGGTTCTCTGTTTGAATTAGGCACATTTGCAGCAGAGTTGGCAGAACGTTATTATGTACAAAGGGTATTGCAGGATATTGAAATCAGAGAAATCAATACAGATGCACTGGGAGACTGCCAGGTCATGGTCAATGGAAAGGTACTGCAGGAAGGGAGAGATTATACCATCAGACAAGAGCAGAAGGAAGGACAGTGGAATATTTGCACCTATTTGATTTCCAGAGCATTGTTTGATGCGGAAGGTGAATATCGGGTAGTGGTTTCTTCTAAAGATCAGGCGGAACATAAGGCATTCAGCGATATGAGGGAATCTTCTCTGGTATTTGTGGTAGATCGTACTGCGCCTGTGGTAACAGTAAGCGGAATATGCAGTGGGGGCATTTATCATACAAGAGAACAACGGGTGACGCTGATTCCTTCTGATGATGGTGGCGCATTGCGGTCTGTTTTGGTGCAGACGGTAGATGAGATGGGAGAAATGGGTGATACATTGTTGGCTTTATCAGGAGAGAAGCTGAGAGACCGATTGGAAGTGGATGAAAAACTGGAATTTGTATTAGGAGAAGGTGCCCATCAAAATATTCAGATTATCTGTCAGGATGAGACAGCAGATGAAAATGGAAATGCCAATTTTTGCAAAACTATAATTTCGGATGTAACTGTCTCAGAGAGCTGGTGGAGTCGATTCCTGGAACAAAACATTTTTGGAAAAAGCAGTATTGGGATAGGACTCTTGCTTTTGGTATCTGTGGCAAGTTATGTTATATATAAAAAGAAAAATCTATATTCATAGGAGCTTGCTGTGAAGAAATTATAAAAAGGTTGCTCTCTGTGCAAGATGTTCCTCTAAAGAAATCATGAAATTGACATAAATTATGTGACTTACGAAAATAAATTTTCATTACTGATTTTGTGTAAAATAATTTAAAAAAAGGAAACAAAAATAAAACGTTTTAACTTGAAAAAATCTACATACAGATGTATAATGAAATTGAAATTAAAACGTTTTAACAAAAAACTGCACAATCATAGTTTAGAAGGAGGAACCTATGAAAAAAAGGGAGTTGATCAAACGGATTGCAACAGCAGCACTCAGTGGCATGCTGGCAGTGTCATCGGTACAGTTATCACCTTTGGTGGTGTTTGCAGACACTTCTGCTGCAACAGAAGTGGAGGCGGAATCAATGGATATTACATCTGCCGCTTCTGTTTTGGCATCCAGTGCCTGGCAGCCTGCTGCCAATGCAGTAGATGGAGATGTGAATACAAGATGGGAGTCTGAACAATCTGATCCACAATGGCTGTGCCTGGACTTTCAGAGAGAATGTCGTTTTGATAAAATGGACATTGTCTGGGAAGTGGCAGCGGCCAAAGCATATGAGATACAAGTATCAGAGGATGGAAGAGAATGGGTGACGGTTTCTTCTGTGACAGATGGGACAGAAGGAGAGACAAGAGCGTTTGTATTTGAAAATGGTGTGTCCGGCAGATACTTGCGTATTTATGGAACGGAGCGTGCCACAGGGTATGGGTACTCTATTTGGGAAGTACATGTATATGGAGAATTGGTTGGAGAAGTACCTGAACCGTCTGAACCAGGGGAGCAGAATCCAATTTACAATGGAGGATCTGCCAGTGCAGAGGCACTCAAACAGTCTTATCCGTTGATTTCAGCAGATCGTCCGGCTTATGCGTCTACATCAGAAAGTGGAGATGTGGCAAATCGGATGACGGATAGCAATCCGGCCACTTCATGGAAATCTATCAACGGTGTGTTTGGTACAGAACGCAGTGCAGAACAGTGGTTTGATGTAGATTTAGGCAGTGTGAAGGAGATTACCGGAGTGATCATTGATTGGACTGCATCCAATACCTGTTCTACAGAATTTGATTTGCAGGTTTCGGATGATGAGTTGAACTGGCATACCATCGGGACAGTAAAAAACAGTGATGGGGGTACAGTAGTATCTCATACATATGCAGATGGAAATGTAGACACTTATCCGGAAATGGTACTGGACGATTTGCAGGCAAGCGGACGTTATGTGAGAGTGTATTCTCATCACAGTACATCTGATGCCCCCATTCAGGTTCGGGAATTCCAGGTGTATGGTGCAGCGGAAGAGAAGAAACAGACAGCGAAAGATTTGGCAGTAGGTGCGGCAGTGACAGCCTCCTCCACTTCTGTACCATGGTGGGCCTCCTCACCGGACCAGTTATCTGCGGAAAAGGCCGTGGATGGAAATTATGATACATATTGGCTGTCTGATGCTTCTGTAGATTATAATGATGCCTGGTTCCAGGTGGATTTGGGGGATATATACAAAATTGGACAGGTCCATATCCAGTGGCAGGTAGAGTTTGGGCGTGTATATGAATTACAGGTTTCTGCAGATGGCATCAATTGGAAAACCGCATATCGTGAGACATATGGATATGGAGAAGATGCCGAGATACCACTGTGTGAATCTGCCCGTTATGTGCGGGTGCAGGGAGTTGCCATGGGTAGAGGTTCCGGCTATTCTATTCGGGAAATCAATGTGTATGAGTGGCAGGAAGGAGATGTGACGGAAACTCCCATATTAAAAGAAAGAACTACTCCAGAAGTAATCGAAGTAGGAAGTGGCAGTTATATCACAGGGGATGATACCATGGCGCAGCCTCGTTATCCTGCTTATCATACGGAAAATGTATCTGTACCCATTCCGTCCAATGACTGGTGGACTTCTGTCCTGTATACCAGATTGAGTGATGGAATTCCCACATTGCCATATAGTTTGCTTTATACAGACATTGGTTTGTCTTTATATTATGCCAGTGATCTGTTTACTTCTCCAAATAATGGAGGAATGGACAGCAAAGATCAGACGTATGATTTGACCATCAACAGCAGCAGCATTACCGGAACACCAGAAGCGAGAGTAAATGGATATGGAGACTGGTCTGTAGAAGTGCAGTACAGTGATGATCATACTCCGAAAATGATGTCTACGATTGTGAAAGGTTCTCCTTATCTGTACAATACGTTTGCAGATGGTACGACAGCAGAAGTAGGGGTCACTGGGCTGATCGGTTTTTATGATCGGAATGGAAATGCGATATTGATGGAAGACAGTCAGTCTGTGACAACAGATTTCATTGGAATCACATGTAAGTATTTGGTGACTTCAGCAGAAGAAAATCAACAGTATAAATATCATCAGTATGGTTTGTTTTTGCCAGAAGGAGCAGTTGTGACAAGATTGGGCAGTAAATTAAAAATCAATCTTGGAAGTGGAGAGCAGTATTTGGTAGTAGGGATCATTCCAAGCACAGACAAATATGATGTGAAAGGCTATGATGCTGGCACCTTGCAGACACTGTATGCACATGCATATGCCTATATTGCAGATACTGAGGTGAATTATGCTTATGACGAACAAATGGCAACTGTAACCACGCAATATGATATTACAACAGTTGTAAAAAGAGCAGGATTTTCCAATCAGACATTGACTGGTTTGTTGCCTACCCAGTGGAAATATGCGGCAGGAGATACGGAAAACCGATTACAGGAGAGTATGCCAGAGTATCATTCTGCAAGAGGGGCTTTGAAGACGATTGCCTCTAATTCTTTTGAAATTTCAGATGTATTTCATGGACTGATTCCGGTATTTGCAGAACCGGATGAGTCTGACTATTATAACAGAGAAGCCATGCTGGAGTATCTGAACACCTTTACTGAAAGTGTGAAAAAAGATTACTGGGTGGCAGATCCGTATTGGCAGGGGAAAAAGAATCATCCGCTGGCCATGGCCATTTTAATTGCAGATCAGCTGGGTGAGAATGAAACCAGAGATGAATTGTTGGTCATTCTTCGTAAAATTATTGAGAACTGGCTGACTTATGATGGAGACAATGATTATCCATATTATATGTATTATAGTGAAAGTTGGGGAACATTAAGTGGAGATGGTGGAGATCATGGCATGGCGATGAATTTGTCTGATCATCATTTTCTGTGGGCATATTTCATCTTCCCGGCAGCTGTGTTGGCTTCTTATGACACACAGTTTTTGGAAGAGTATGGAGATATGTTAGAGATGCTGATCCGCGATTGCATGAATCCTGACAAAGAGGATACATTGTTCCCTTGGATGCGTAACTTTGACCCATATGAGGGGCATAGTTGGGCTGGTGGATATGGTGATAATCAAAGTGGAAATAACCAGGAATCTACTTCAGAAGCTACATTTGCCTGGGCAGGATTGTATTTGTGGGGACTGGTGACAGAGAATCCCACATATCGGGATGCCGGTATCTGGGGATTTACCCAGGAAGTGAATGCCATTGAGCAGTATTGGTTTGATTATGATGGAGATAACTGGGATCGTGAGTATACTTCAGGTGTAGTCGGCATGGTATGGGGATCTTCTTATACAAACGGAACCTATTTCTCAGGAAATCCAAGCTGCATTTATGGGATTCATATGCTGCCAGTGACAGGTGCATTGATTTATCTTGGAGAAAATCGGACAGCCAATCAGGCAGTCTGGGCAAAATACAAAGCAGATCAGAACGCATATCAGGCAAAACTGAAAGCGAGGACAGAGGATCCAAATGATGATTATTACGGGTATGATTATACTACCATTGATCCGGAAGGATGGTTCCATATTTTGTGGCCATATGAGGCATTGGGAGATGTAGATACTGTTTTACAGGAGATGGATATTGCAGAATTTCCAAATGATGAGTTGTTTAATTCCTATTGGTTTATCATGAATATGGATGCCAAGGGCTATTCTACACCTGATATATGGTCTACAAACTATACATCTTATGAAGTGTTCCAGGATGAAGCAGGAAACTATACGGCAACTGTATGGAATCCTACAGATGAGACGATTTATGTGGAATTTGCAAATGCAGCAGGAAAAACCGGATCTGCTTATATCAGTGGGCATGCAACCACTTCTGTGAATCCAATGAAAGATACACCGGCAGAAGAGACTGCCAGAGAGTATGTAAAGGCCAATATTGAAGATCAGGTCATCTCACTGCCGAATTTGTTACAGGCGGAAGATTACGACACGAACTTTAGCTGTGCAGTGTGGAGCGATGCGGTAGAGGGAGATTATATTGGTTCTATCTCTACAAACAGTAAGCTGGTGTATTATGTGGATGTAAAAGAAACTGGTGCATATCAGATTGGCTTGCGTGCAATGAATTATGGGACAGAGCCGGTAACCATGGAACTGTATGAAGAAGAAACAGGTGTCTTGTTGACCAGAGTGGATATTCCAGTGTGTGAAAATAACACATGGACGACAGTGACCTCTGAGATTTCTTTAACGGCAGGCAAACAAAAGTGGGCAGTGAAATTCCTTTCTGGAAACATGAATTTTAACTGGATGGATGTTTACAAGAATGGAGAAAGACCGAACTATGACAAATATGACCCGACTGTAGAAGATCCGTATGAGAATATTGCACCAGGCAGCAAGGTCATTACCTCTACTGCCATCAATGGAAATGCAGGAGAATATACAATTGATGAAAATCCATCTACCAGATGGGAGTCTGAGTTTGCAGATCCTCAGTATCTGATGGTAGATTTAGGCAGCATTTCTACGGTCAATGGGTTTAAGATTCTATGGGAAGGCGCAGCCGGAAAACAGTATACCATAGATGTTTCCGATGATGGTACAAAGTGGACTACAGTGGCAGAAAAACATAATGGAACCGGTGGACACATCTTCAAGCAGATTCTGGATCAGCCGATTCAGACCAGATATGTGCGGATTTATGGAGCAGAGCGTACCGGCGGTTATGGATATTCTATCTATGAATTCTATATTTATGGAGAAAAGAAAGAAGGGAAAGAATTTCCGTTTACAGATGTGAAGGAAACTGCATGGTATTATGACTCTGTCAAAGGTGTATACGAGTTGGGGTTGATGACTGGTTTTACAGAAACTATTTTTGCGCCAACAGAAACGATGACAAGAGCAATGGTAGCCACAGTGTTGTATCGAATGGCAGGAAGTCCGGAAATAACGTATCAAAAACGATTTCCGGATGTGCCGGCAGGTAAGTATTATTCCGTAGCGGTTACCTGGGCAGCAGAAAATGGTATTGTAAGTGGTTTTGGAGATGGGAAATTTAAACCAGGTACCAATGTGACAAGGGAGCAGCTGGTAACTATGTTGTATCACTATGCAGAGATGCTAGGATTGGATACAAGTGGCAGAG
>JAFTGN010000101.1 GCA_017457865.1 Lachnospiraceae bacterium
AAGGGACAAGTCCCTTGCGGGTTCTCAGGGCAGAGCCCTGTGCCCCCGGAGGGCTTACTGTTTGATATATTTGCAGTTTTCAAGGTTCATTTGAGCCTATTTTTCTGGCTCACTTTTTTCATAGATTACTTGACACTACCTGTATGCGGTAATCCCTGCTACCATTTGTCTTGATCCGACTTATAGTATACAGGTAAATCCACGAACCTACATAGAATATACTCAAAAGGAGAGTTTGAAATGGTTGACTTTGGAAGCACACTAAAAGCCTTACGGATACAAAACAACATAACTCAGGCACAGCTGGCGCAACAATTAGGATTAACAAAGGCTGTCATCAGTGCTTACGAAACCGGCTTGCATATGCCATCTTATGATGTTTTGATTACAATTGCTAAAATTTTTAAAGTGACGACTGATTATCTACTTGGTGTAGAAAAAAAACAGGAAGTGGATTTTTCCGGTCTGACAGAAGAGGAAATTACTGCACTCCTCAATCTAATTAAAGCAATGAAACGCCGAACTTATCTTTATCATTTCTAAATTCATCTATCAAAAAAACTGCTCTATACCACGATTTCTCACGATACAGAGCAGTTTTATTTTCGATTCTATTTCAAATGAAATATTCTTTTCTCATCACAGCTTCTTGATTCTCTCGATTGCTTCCACTGTATTCTCATAAGTACCAAATGCGGTCAGACGGAAGTATCCTTCTCCGCTTGGTCCGAATCCGGAACCCGGGGTACCCACTACATTGGCACGCTCTAACAGGTAATCGAAGAACTCCCATGAAGTCATGTTGTTTGGAGTCTTTAACCAGATGTATGGTGCATTCACACCACCGGTAAAGGTATATCCGGCATCCTTCAGACCCTCTTTGATCACCTTTGCATTGTTCATATAATATGCCACCTGCTTTGCCAGCTGTGCCTTGCCTTCCGGTGTGTACACTGCCGCACCAGCCTTCTGGATGATGTATGGTGCGCCGTTGTACTTGGTGCCATGGCGGCGTGCCCACATGGCATGCAGGCTCACATCACCGCACTTCAGGTCCTTTGGAATGACAGTGAAGCCTAAACGCACGCCGGTGAATCCAGCGTTCTTGGAGAAGCTGCGCATCTCGATGGCACAGGTACGGGCACCTTCACACTCATAAATGGTGTGCGGCACATTTTCCTCGGAAATGTACGCTTCATATGCTGCATCAAATAAGATCACTGCCCCTACCTTGTTGGCATAGTCTACCCATACCTGCAACTGATCCTTGGTCAGAGTAGATCCGCTTGGATTGTTGGGGTAGCACAGATAGATCAGATCCGGTGTTTCCTTTGGCAGTTCCGGCACGAAGTCATTCTCTACTGTACAAGGCATGTAGATCACATTGCTCCACTTTTCTGTGTCAAAATTGTATGTACCGGTTCTGCCTGCCATTGCATTGGAATCCACATAGACAGGATATACCGGGTCGCACACTGCGATCTTGTTGTCTAAGGAGAACAGCTCCTGGATATTGGCACAGTCGCACTTTGCGCCGTCACTGACGAAGATCTCATCTGCCGCAATGTCCGTTCCTCTGGACGCATAATCTCCCTTTGCGATTGCAGAACGCAGGAACTCATAGCCCAGATCCGGTGCGTATCCCTTAAAGGTTTCTGCCACGCCCATCTCATCTACTGCGCTGTGGAGTGCATCGATGATGGCTGGTGCCAGAGGCTGGGTCACGTCACCGATTCCCAGACGGATGATCTTCTTGTCTGGATTGGCTGCCTGATAGGCATTGACTTTCTTTGCCACTGTAGAAAACAGGTAGCTGCCTGGAAGTTTCTGATAATTGTCATTGATCTTAAACATACTTTTCATCCTCCATGCCGGGTCACTCTTTTTACGCGTGTACACGAATCCGCACAGATGCTGCTTGTTCATGACACAACAGGACAATCGGGACCCGGTCCAAATATCCTGTTAGAAAAACACTGCTTCAGCTTTTCAGATTCCGAACCGGATTACCGGTCAAAATTGTCAGGTCGGCAGCAGGTTTCTTCTTTCTAACTGTCTTTCTTATTATAATATACCAGATATGGATTGTCTAGTCAGCATTGAGAAAAGGTGGCAGGAAAATCCTACACTTCTCCCAGTAAACTCAGCACCATCTGGGCACTTTCTGCCATATTGGTACCGCTGTCCATACTGCACTTCTGGATATATCGGTGGGCTTCTTCTTCTGTCATATGATTTCGATCCATGAGCAAAGCTTTGGCTCTGCGTATGATCAGCTGATCCTGCTCGCTTCTGGTTTTTACTGCACGCTTTCTTCTGTGATGCTTTTTCCGTTCTGCCGCCGCTACCATCATGCCAAGTGTAGCCAGCAGTTCATGAGACTTAATCGGTACTGCCACACATACAATGTCTTTCATGCTTACTTCACCCAAATATCTGGGAGATGCTACAAGCAGCATCTGAAAGGAAGCAGGCAACAGTTCATGCAGCTCTGCATAGATCATGTCCGAATACCGATAACCGGAAAGGATGATGCCATCCTCCAGTTCCTCTATACACTGCAAAACCTGTGCGCCGCTGGTACAGACACCAATCACAGAAAATCCGTTTTTCACCAAAATATTACGGATGTTCCGCCCATCCTCCTGTTTTGGGAAAACTACAATGATATTCGTCACATTTTCACCTCCAAGTCATCTGTCAATGATTCATAGAGATTAAAACTTGCGAATATATTCATTGATTTCCCAGTCACTGACGTGATCCAAATATTGCTTCCACTCCAGCTTCTTGGATTCCACTAACCGCTTTGATAAATGGTGGCCCAACACCGACTGGATAAATACATCCTTTTCAAATGCTTTGATGGCATCTCCTAAACTGGAAGGCAAATCCACCAGACCCAGCTCTTCCTTCTCCTCCTGCGTAATATGGAACAGATTAAAATCCACACTGGCAGGGGGCATCCGCTTTTTCTCAATGCCTTCCAATCCAGCTGCCAGACACAAGGCAATGCTCAAATATCCATTTGCCACTGCATCCGGGTTGCGCAATTCCACACGTGTGTGCTCCCCTCTGGTGGCAGGAATCCGTAAGCTGGCTGTCCGATTGGTGGCAGACCATGCCGCATACACTGGTGCATCAAATCCGGGACGCAGTCTTTTATAAGAATTGACCAGTGGATTCACAATGAGACAGATGGCAGGCAAATGCTTTAAAATACCTGCAATGAATTGATACGCGATTTCGCTTAAGCCATTTTCTCCATCAGGGTCACACAAAATATTGTTTCCCTCTGCATCTGTCAGAGAAAAATTCAAATGCATGCCGGAACCTTCCTTGCCATCCCTTGGCTTTGGCATAAAAGTAGCATGGAGTCCATGCCGCTTAGCAATTACCTTGGTAGTCATTCGAAATGACTGGATCATATCGGCTGCGGTACAGGCATCGGTATACTTCAGATCGATTTCATGCTGACATGGTGCATACTCATGAAAGGAGCTTTCTACCTCAATACCCATTTCTTCCAGATTCAATACAATATCCCGACGTACATTTTCTCCCCCGTCAATAGGTGCCACATCAAAATAGCCTGCCTGTTCTCCCGTATCAATGGTTACATTTCCATCATCGTCTGTAGGGAACAGAAAAAATTCGAACTCCGGTCCTACATTCAGGTAAATGCCCTTTTCTTCTGCCTGCTGCACCACACGTTTTAATACCATGCGGCTGTCTCCTTCGAAAATTTCTCCATTTGCCTTATAGACGTCACAGAGAAAACGTGCCACCTTTCCCTGCTGTGGCCGCCAGGGGAATATGACAAAGGTATCCAGATCCGGATGGAGATACATATCTGCCTCCTCAATCTGTCCATACCCATCAATAACTGCCCCATTAAAAGAACAACCATTGTCCAATGCCCGTTCTAATTGGCTGGATGTAATGGCAATATTTTTTGTCAAACCGGATAAATCAGTAAACTGTAAACGAATGAATTCTACATCTTCCTCTTCTACAATACGGATAATATCTTCTCTTGTATACATGCTGTCCACTCCTTCTATTGTCTGTCTATTGCAGACTTCTTTTTTAGCATAACAATACCATTTTTCTGTGTCAACTATTTTGTTTTAGAATTTTTTTCCTGTTCACCTGCCTGTTTCGTCATACTGCCAGAACCTGCCGTCCGTATCCCTTCTTCCTCTGCTCCATTGCGAAAATCATTGATTCCTTTAATCAGCAACGAACAGTTATACAAAAAGCCGTCAAATACACCCACATGATACAACTCAATAACCATCATACCCACTGGCACCGCCAGAATCATACCTGCCACACCGGAAAACCGAAATCCCAGATACATAAACACCAGCGTGGCCAACGGATTCAACCCCATAGCATCCCCTACCAGCTTTGGCTGTAACAACTGTCTGGAAAGCTGTGTCACACCATACAGCACCAGCATCCCCACGCCTGGAACATATTTGCCCAAAATCAGTTCAATCACAGCCCAAGGCAGCAATACGGTACCAGTGCCAAACACAGGCAGGAAATCCAAAACTGCCACCAGCAAAGCAATCAGTCCGGAATACTGGACCCCCAAAATCAAAAATCCAATCACCAGAATGCCATATATCAGACACATAATTTTCAGCTGTGCAAAGAAATATCCTCCCACCAGTCTTCCGGCACGATCCTTCATCTCTACCATCGTGCGCTGAAAAGAAGATGGCAGATGCTCTGACACTTTTCTGCTGATGATATCCTTGTCTACCAAAAAGAAATAGGAAGACAACAAAGTAACGATAAAATAAATCAACGCACTGGGAATGCTGGATACAAAATTTCCGGCAGCAGGCATTAGTATTTCTCCCAGATTTCCCACATATTTTGCAACATAATCAATCAAATCTGTATCGGAATCCGGAAATGGCAGCTTCACTGTAAATGGCAGTGTATCCAAAAATCCACCCAAACGCAGCTGCAGCAAATCAATCTGTGTCTGAACCGCATCCTTCAATGCGGGAAGATTTTCCGTCAAATCAATCATCTGCCTGCTCATCCATGCCACCAGAGCCCAAAGAATCGCCACGGTTCCACCCAGTACCACCACAATGATGGCAATGGAACTAAACGAACGCAAAATCCGTACCTTCTTGTCCAAAAAACGCACAAGAGGATTGGCAATCATGGCAATCACCCACCCAATCACAAAAGGCAGAAAAAACCGTACCGCCGCTACCCCCACTGTACAGACCAGTACCACCGCAATAATCGGAATCACAATATTCAGCAAAATCCGGACATAATACCGAACTGTGCCAGTTTCCTTCTCTCCCATAGCCTCTCATTACCCTCCAGTTCATTTTTGTAACTGTGTACACAGTTCCCCTTTGTCTTCTGTTGCATCATACACCAGAATCCCAATGGATATTTACCATTGTTGTCAACCATTATACCACAGTTTATCAGGAAAAGAATCATTTCGAAAAAATTTCACAACTGTTTCATACCTTCCCTGAATAGATTTTACCTGCAATTCTGAACAGACGTTCTTTTCACTTCTGTATTTTTATGCTATAATCAGGGCACGAGCATACAGTGAGGCGGATCGCGAAACTCTTTCATCAAACCAGCGAACAGCCTGTACATCAAAATTCAGAAAGGGGGCACATATGGCAGAGCGAATTTACATGGTCATTGACCTGAAGTCTTTTTATGCTTCAGTGGAATGTGTGGAACGAGGCTTAGACCCTATGACCACAAACCTGGTGGTTGCAGACCCGGATCGCACCAAATCTACCGTTTGTCTTGCCATCACCCCTCCTATGAAAGAATTGGGACTGCACAGCCGCTGCCGTGTCTTTCAGATTCCCGAAGGAGTCCACTATATCACTGCACCCCCACGGATGCAGCTGTACATTCAGTATGCGGCAGACATTTACAGCATTTACCTGAAATATATTTCAAAAGAAGACATTCATGTCTATTCCATAGATGAAGTGTTCCTGGATGTGACCGATTACATTTCCATGTACCGGATGGATGCAGAACAGCTTGCCCGCACTATCATGGAGGATATTTTACAGGAGACTGGTGTTCGTGCCACCTGTGGCATCGGCACCAACCTGTATCTTGCAAAAGTGGCATTGGACATCACGGCAAAGCACAGCCCTGATTTCATCGGATTTCTGGATGAGACATCCTATCAGAAAAATCTGTGGAACCATCGTCCTTTGACGGATTTCTGGCGGGTGGGCAAGGGCACTGCCACACGTCTGGCACAGTATGGCATCTATACAATGAAGGACATTGCACATGCAAAGGAAGACTTTCTATACCAGCTGTTTGGCATAGACGCGGAGCTGCTCATAGACCATGCATGGGGACGGGAACCGGTGACCATGGCAGACATTAAGGCATATCATTCAAAGGAAAACAGCATTGGCAGTGGCCAGATTCTTCCCTGCGATTACAGCTTTGCCGATGGGCGGCTGGCAGTTCGGGAAATGATGGATCTGCTCTGTCTGGATCTGGTGGAAAAACAGTTAGTCACCAGTTCCATTACCTTACAGGTAGGGTATTCCAATGGTCTGCACCTGAATTCGGCACGCGGTACAGCTGCCTTACCGACTCCATCTAACGCAGATCTGATGCTGCTCCCTGCTGTCACTACACTGTATGAGCAGATTGTGGATCCCCGGTATCCAGTACGTCGTCTGTATCTGACCTGTAACCGTGTGGTACCAGAGGAATACCACCAGTATTCCTTTTTTGTAGCGGAAGAAGACCTGACACGAAACCGCAAGTTGCAGCAAACCATGATCAATATCAAGAAGCGTTTTGGCAAAAATGCCATTTTAAAAGGCATGAATCTGGAAGAACATGCCACTACCCGTGAACGAAATCAAATGACAGGAGGACACCGCAGTGGCACATAGACCAAAGACCAAAATGCCGGTTTCGGAGCGTGCCAAGCAATTCATGCCATTTGCGGCATTGAAAGACCTGCCTGCTGCCCTGGCACAAAGAGAGCGTATCACTGTACCACGGGCAGAACTTTCCGAAGATGCCGCTGAGGAACTAAACCGCATCCTGCACCAGCTGCAACCTGGCAGTCTCATCACCATCGTTTATTATGACCATGAGGACTATATCCGCTTCACCGGTATGGTTGCGGCATTTCATGAAACCAGCCGTATCCTACAAGTGGTAGACCGGAAGATTCCGCTGGATGATATTTTCAGTATCACACTGGAAACATAAATCACTTTTGGTCATTTTTATATTTTTGTTTTTAGAGCGATCAACTTGTCTCATCGGGCGATAGATTGATCATAGGAGGGTATCATCATGGACATTGCAGTGCAGATGCAGCATGTAACACTCAAATCCAAACAAAAAACATTGCTTTATGACATCAATCTGGAAGCCTACCGTGGAGAGGTTTTGGGCATTCTGGGGGCAAATGGTTCCGGAAAGACCGTTCTCATTCAGGTACTCACCGGTCAGCGACGACCAGATGAGGGACAGGTTCTTCTGAACGGAAAACACCTAAACAGCCACCGTGCTTCTGCTCTGATTCATACTGGCTGTATTTTAGAAGAAAATCGCTTCTTCCCTTACCTGACCGGTATGCAGAATCTGCGGATGTTTGCAGGGATGCGCCCTGATATTTCTTCGGAAGAGTTGACCGATATTATTCGTTTCACAGGATTGATGCGCTGTATCCATCACAAGGTTCGCACCTACTCCAAGGGCATGCGCCAACGCCTTGCCATTGCACAGGCCTTGATCCACCATCCTGCCATCTTGATTCTGGATGAGCCAGCCGCTGGACTAGATCCCGGAGCCATCCGAAATCTTCGAGAACATCTGCGCATGCTGGCACATGACCGAAATGTCTGTGTCCTGATCACCACCAATCTGCTTTCTGAGGCAGAGTTGATGTGTGACCGTGTCATGATGTTGTCCGGTGGCAGAATCACTGCCCCCCGTTCCATGCAGGAACTGGTGCATACCACGGGGGGCACTCACACCATTTACCGGTTCCGGATCAGCGATGCCCATGAGGCCCAGACAGCTGCCAGACTGGTATTGGATACACCGGCCGTACTGTGCGATGCCCACACACTGGAATTTTCCATTCCCAACCATGATACCGATAATCTGCTTTCCAGACTGGTTTACCAGTTCGTCTCATGGGGCATTGATGTATATACCATCTACCCTATTGACAACCGTACCTTAGAGGACGCCTTTCTGGAAATCACCCAAAGCGGAGGTACACAGCTTGATTGATCTGATTCGAAATGAAATGAAAAAAATGCTGCTTCATCGCCTGATGTATCTGCCGCTTTTATGCTGTATCGCTGGGTTTGTGGTATACCTGATTGACTTTTCTGCCGACCACCAGCCTGTCTCCATATCCTATACAGAACCAGACAATGTACAGGCTATTCTGACCGGATTACAGGAGGGCGGACTCCGGGAGGCTGCCGACACCGATGCAGTGTATGAAGTGGCAAAATACGAGTATATTCAGACGCATGACTTACGCATCCCCACACAGGGCTGGCAAATGTCTGCTTTAAATGATGCTTTTCACATTTATCAGAAACGAATACAGGAAGAAACACAAAGTCCTCACCAAACCGCTGCCTGTTATCGTTATTTGAAGCTATTATGCCAGGCGGCCGCTGCAGAGGATACACAAAGTTATTTGAAACTATTGGCAGAGCAGGCACAGACGGATGAATCTCTGTCGCCTTCTGAAAAATACAGCTATGGGTTATACTACTCCTACATGATTGCAAGCAATGTGATACCGGAAACCGATGACTGGCGAAATGCAGCTGCAAAAAATCTATTGAATAGCAGATTGTCTCTGGCCTTATTGGAAAGCACTTCAGAAAATGACTTGCCTTCTTATGACCGTCTCTGGAAAGATGCCTATAATAAGCAGGCCATTTCCGAATACCAGATTTCTCATGAAATCCCCCTTTTGGTCACAGAAACCCAACATACAGACAGTTTATTCTGGCATGCCCTGTTTTCCGCTGTCCCCCTGCTGTTATGGCTGCAAATTCCTCTGGTTTTTCTGATGGGCGGAATGGTTTCCTATGAGCGGGAACACGGACAGCTGTCTCTGCTTTTGACCTGCCCGGTGAACCGCAGCAAATATTTTCTGGCAAAAATTGTGACTATATTTTTGCTCTGTATTGGACTGATTGTTTGCGCATTCCTTTTGTTTCTGCTGTTGGCAGGCATACTCTTCGGCTTTCAGGATTTATCCGCACAGGCTTTGTATGTATATGACGGGCAGGTGATTTCCTTTGGCACGATTTTATTGCTGCTTCGGCAGTTCCTGTTTGCCTGCCTGTCCCTGTTTGCCTGTGGTTCCTTTGCGCTATTTTGTTCCACACTGTTCCGACACACCACACTGGTATGGCTTTCCGGCTGTATCTATGCATGGCTCACACTAACCGTTCGCTGTCAGACGGACCGACACCCCTGGCTGACCCACACCATCTGGCATTGGGCAGATTTATCTGATATTTTCATGCAAGAAGGAACAGATGCTTTTTACAAAGCTCTGTTCCTCCTGATACTCCATATGCTTATATGTTTGTCTGGCTCCTGGCTATTATTTTGCAGAAGACAGTCTGATCTGTAAGCAGACTATTTTTTAGTTCTCTTTTTCGGATTCTCTTCTGTTATGAGAGATGGATAACAGCTGATATATCTGCGTCTGAATCTGCGCCAGCGAAGTCCAACCTCATCCGTTCTAGCTTTCTTCATATCGTCTGTATCCTGGTACAGTGTATCCTGATACAGACTCTGATAGAAGGCCAGTACATCTGCCCTCTGGTCTTCTGACATTTCATGTCTAGAGAAGTAGGCTTCTTTTACCAATGACTGAAACTGCCGCAAATCCGCCCCGTCCAATCCAGAATACTCTTTCTGAAATGTCTCTTCTGTCGTATCTACTGTCACACTCCGTCCTGCTTCCTTCGTCATTCCTGCAGCATACTGGTATGCCGCCAGAATGGCCAACCGCACATTCTTCTGCCGCATCCTGGTCAATCGGCTTCCAAGCAGATACGCACTTCTCTTCTGTACAGCCATACGTATGAGTACACACAACAAGACCAATCCTACAATGGAACCTACAATCCGAAGCAATGTAATCCCAATGTGTCCCGATGTTCCAACCATCGGTTTGCCATCATCATCATATAAAATGTCTCCATTTTCATCTGTTTCCAGTTCCCTGTCTCCCTCCAACGTCTGGAACTCTGTTCCGGCAATGGTTTCCTGTTCTCCATCTGGCACAACGGTGGTCATCTCCGTCTGTCCTTCTTGTGTTCCGTCTTCTTCTGCAGAAGGTTCTGCCGGTACTGTTTCTTCCCGTCCTTCCGGCTCTTCCAGCGTACCGGAAATCAACTCTTCTGATCCCTGGCTGCCAGGTGTCACATCCACTGGTACCCATCCAAAGCCGGTAACATAAATTTCACACCATGCATGTGCCTTATCATCTTCAATCAATGTGGTCACACCTGCCTGTAATCCATCCATACTGTAACCTTCCACATATCGGGCAGGCACACCTGCCATACGAAAGAGCATGGTGGCTGTAGTGGCAAAATGGACACAATATCCCTTCTGCTGTGAAAACAGGAAATAGGTGATAAAGTCTGTCCCCTTTGGAGTCTTACCAGGAAGCAGAGAATACTCTGCCCGTTCATTCAGATAAGATGCCACCTGATATGCGATTTCTTTATAGGTATTAGGTCCATTCATATGCCCCTGTAAATACCGATTCCAGTTTGCCTGTACATCTGCCAAGGCCTGTCCCGGTACCTGCAAATAATGGTCATCGACAAACTGTTCGTACTCTACAGTTGCCTCCTCACTGCCATTTGAAAATGTAA
Organism: Lachnospiraceae bacterium; assembly: GCA_017457865.1. Taxonomy (GTDB): domain Bacteria; phylum Bacillota; class Clostridia; order Lachnospirales; family Lachnospiraceae; genus UBA2942. The sequence continues at coordinate 10,935 of JAFTGN010000101.1, forward strand.
TGGTATCATACCGGCCCGTCACATTTTCCCCTACCAGACCGAACTGGTCCAACAGCCAGGAAGGATCTGCCAGTGCCGTCACATAAGAGGCATTGCTGCCCAGCCCCTCTGCCCAACCATAAACCGGGACAGAAGTACCAAACCGGGAAGCCTGTGCAAATCCCGGCAGATAACTGTACTCTGACCTTGCATGCAGCAGGCGTACCTGCATTTCTGCCGATAAGACCACCTTTCCACTGTCCCTGGCACTGTCCATATGACTGAGTATTGCATACTCCGGCGCAATGTAAGTGTCCTCTTTCACTGTCCATGTTCCTTCTCCCAGACATACCTGTGCCCAGTCCTGCAAGGCGATCTGCTCCCAGTGATCTCCACCATACAATCCGGCAGCGAATCCTTTGATCAACACAGTACCATTGTAATCCACATCAGAGGTAACCGACAAATCCACCTGCTGCTTGGAAGAAATGGATTGATAATCCCCTAACGTACCCCCATTGATTCCCATAGAACCTTTATCTGTCAAGGAAAACTCAAACCGCTCCCAATCATTGATGGTAAAGTCTCGTATATTTTGTTTCCATTGATCCGTCACATCCCGGTATTCCTCAATCTTCGCATAAACCGGATTCAGCAACAACAAACTTACCGCCAAAATAACACCTGCCGCAAGCAATATCACAACAGAACTTTGCAGCTGCATTTTCTGCTGTAACCCCTTTGCAGATTCCACTCGAGTAGCCACCGTAAAAACAGGCTGCCTGTCACTACAGCTGCCCATGACACCTGCACCAATCAGTCCAAACAGCTGTAATAATACACTTTCCGTAGAAGGCATCAGCCCAATGAGCAAAATCAGCAGGTCCGTCAACACTGCCAGCAGCAACGGCATGGAAATTTTCCGCAATACCAGAATAGAGATTCCCAGCAATGCCACCAATACCAAGACGATCATCAACATTGCCAGCTGTATTGCCTGTCCACTCACCGCCACTGCCGTCATCTCTTCCGGCAGTGCAAAAAAATATTTATCTACCCCTACTCCGATACAGTTCCATATATAGAGAAATCCTGTCTTTAACTGGGTATGAAACAAAATCCCATATCCAGCTAAAAAAGCAAGTAATACAATCAATCCTGCACCATACCATTTTCTGCTGCCAAGCAGCAGTGTAACTGCCAGACTGGCAAGAATCACAAATAACCAGATGGTTGCTTTTTGCAATTCTATATGAAATGCATCTGTCAGCGCAAGTACCATTCCACTGGTTTCAAGCACCAGATACAACCAGCCAAATACCGCCACCAGAATGGCTTTGAATGTGCTGGGCTTTTCCCTCAATCCTCTGGCTCTGTTGGTCAGAGACACACTGATTCCCGATTCTTTCAATCTTTCCCCTTCTTTCTCTTCTTCTTGTTTGCTTAAATCAGCCAATGCCGATGCAATACCAATTCTTCCCCTTCTTTCTCTACAAGCAATTCCATCTTGTTTGTTTCAAACAATGCCTGTAAACTGTCCATATTTTCATTGCTCAGACAAACTACCGTATATTTCTGCGCCAAAGGCGAAATAGACAATTGTTCCATCTGTTCTTCATTCACCTGATCCGTCAAATAGATACAATGGGCATATCGGTCATTCGGGTACAGCTCTTCATATGCACATACCATCGGTTCTTCCTCTTCCGGTGCAATGCCTGCAAAAACAGATTCAATGCATGGCATCAAATCCTCTTCCTCTGTGAGAGACAGCTTTTGCGGTTCTCCTTTCGGCGTTCTGCACACCAGATCACTGGGACAATCATTTTGCAGCATAGACCAGCACAACGACAACGCTTCTGAAATCATCTGCTGCAATACCCACGGTTCTGCCACATGAAAGCTTATCATCACCACCACCGGATGCAGCAGCGGCTTAGACAACTCCTTCACCAGCATCGTATCTTTTGCCACGCTCAACTTCCAATGCACCTGCTGCATGCGATCTCCCGGCTGATACTCCCGCACCTGAAATACCTCTGCCGGATCACTGCCCTTTTCATGAGGATCATACAAATCACAATCTGCCAAAAAAACTCTGACCTGATTGCTCACTTCCATCGAAATCGGTTCCAAAGAAGGAATCAACAAAATCCCTGTCTGGAACACTCCCTTTTTCTTTTTTCGGAACATTCGAAAAAAATCCCAGACATACATTTTTTCCACACGAATCCGCACACGCCCGCAATAGCGGGAAGACACTGCCAACGGCAGTTTGATGGTTCCTTTTGCCGGCACCATGGCAGACAACGTCAAATGTTCCTTCTCTGTTGTCAGAAGATTTTGAATTTGTAATTCCAGATGCAGATTGACCACCGGAATAATGGTTGGATTCTGAACCCACAGTTCCACTGCAATCCGCTCTCCTGTCTCATACACCTCTTCCATTTTGCCAAATCTGCACTGTAGTCTTTTCGTCACAGGAATCAACAGCAGATACAGCAACAATGGCAACAACAATTCTACCAGAAGCAGCAGCACCGGCAGTACAGCGTGGTACATGACGATCAGATACAGGGTCAGCAGCATAATCAACAGATAATGATATTTATTCATGCCAAAACGCCCCCTTTCTCACTGCATCAATTGCATTATTCTTTTTCTGCCTTTGGTCTGGGAGCCTTAGTTTGTTCTAAGATTTGTGTCAATACCTGCCTGGCTGTCATGTGGGAAATTCTTGCTTTGGAATTCACCGTCACGCGATGTGCCGTAACATCTAAAAAGACTGCCTGAATATCTGCCGGAAGCACATAATCTCTGCCGGCCAGATACCCATAAGCACATGCCATACGCACCAGCGCAATGGTGGCACGGGGACTGGCTCCCATCTGAATCATAGGATGATTTCTTGTCTCCTGAATCAGACGGACTGCATAATCATAAATCAAATCGTGGACATAAACAGACTCCACCTCTTCCTGCATAGAAAGGATCTCTGCGGGTGTCACCACCGCATCCACCGTATTTTTCACTCTTTTTTTCTGCCGCATTCTGGCAATCTGAATCTCTTCCTTCACATCAGGGTACCCCATAGACAGGCAGACCAGAAAACGATCCATCTGGGACTCCGGCAACAAAGAAGTACCTGCCGAACCGGATGGATTCTGTGTGGCAATAACAAAAAACGGCTGCGGCACAGAGCGGGTCTCTCCATCTATGGTCACGGTGCCTTCTTCCATGACTTCCAACAAAGCAGACTGTGTCTTTGGTGAAGTACGATTGATTTCGTCTGCCAAAAACAGATTACTCATAATCGGTCCTTCGTGATAGACAAATCTACCGGATGCCTTATCATACATCTGAAAACCGGTCACATCTGCCGGCATCACATCCGGTGTAAATTGCATTCTCTTTTCTTTTAATGACATAGACTGGGCAAATGCTGTTGCCATAGTTGTCTTTCCTACACCAGGAATATCCTCTAACAACACATGGCCCTGGGCAAGCAGTGCACAAAACACTTTTGTCATGACCTCATCTTTTCCTACCACGACTTTACGGATCTCCTGTAAAATCAATTCTGCTTTTGGATTCATCCTTTCTTCCCTCCATTATTCTTTTTTTGTTTCAGTTTCTCCTGTCAACACCCGGATAAATGCATCCAGTTTCGTGTCCGACCGGCGGGCCTGCTCCAATTCCCCATTGACTTCCTCTGCAAGCGCACAAATCTGCTCTCCAGCGGTTACTTCTGCAATATACGCAGACAGTTCCCCATCAATTATTCCCATATAAATATATGGCAGACCATCTATATCGGTCTTGACATACAACTGCCCCAATGCAGGAGCCGGTGTGTCAATATACTGAAACTTCATTTGATAATATACATATACAATATAAGTGCCTTCTACCAGACCACCTATGACCACACAATCCACATTTTGGTAATTCTCTATATAAGAAGTCTGCTGTGTCAGTGTATCTGCATCAAATGCCTCTGTCGTCTCACAAATATTGTTCAACGTCTCTATATCACAGTCTGCCAACGCCTGAAAATACCGCTTCACCAGTTCTGTGATCTGTTCCTGTGTCTGCGCTTCTACTGTTTCCAGTTCCGTCGCTTCTGTCTCACCCACTGTGGTCTGTGAAATGATGGCAATGGTTTCTGTCTCTGCCACATCAGTTCTTCCTCTGCCCAAAAGCAATACAATCAGTATAAAGAGAAAAACTACTCCTGCCACAACCAGAATGGGAATTTGATATGTTACAATCCAATTCTTTCCATTCCTATGTATCCAATGCAAAAGTTTTGACGCTATAGTTTGACGCCTCCACTTCTTCCAGTTTTGTTTTTTCATATATTTCTTTTGTCCGTTTTCTGCCCAAAACAGAACATTCCCTCTTTTTTCGCATATTTCTCCTTTGCAGTTCTCACACTGCTATAAGTTATACTATCAAAGTATCCCCCAAAAAGCAACTCAATTCCCTTTGATTTTTTTCTCACTTTTTTCTATTCAACTCTTGCCATTCCCAGAAAAGTATTGTATAATAACCGTGTTATGCACCTGTAGCTCAGTGGAGAGAGCACCGGAATCCGGATCCGGGAGCGGGGGTTCGATTCCCTTCAGGTGTATTTAGGAATGAAGACAGGTTTTCCCCTGTCTTTTTTGTTTGCAAAAGAAAAGAGTTTTTATAATCAGCTTATTTTATTTACTTTTAGCTAATATTGTGATACAATCTATTTATCCGTTTTCCTTTCCTTCTTTGTGCTGCCACAGCCACAAAGGAGGCGTTTCATGCAATTTCAAACATTTTGTCACATGATTCTGGAAGAGGCCAGAGCTCGGATACCAGATAAAGTGCCTGCCATTCGTAAGGTATTAAAAAACAATGATGTGGAGCAGATTGCCCTTTATATGAAGCATCCAGATACGCTTTGTACACCTATGGTTTATCTGGAACCTTATTATGAGGGATATTTAAAAGGATTGCCATTGACGCAACTGTATGACGAGATTCTTCGCTACTTTGAGATTCCTTATCCTGCCCCCTCCTTTTATCGGTTCCTGCACGAATTGACTGACCCCAGGCCCTATTTGCGTATTCGACTAATTCATCACAGTCAAAACAGGCGGCAGTTATCCCAGGTTCCTTATGAACAATATCTGGATTTGGCTGCGGTATGTGAACTTTCAATTGAAACAGGTGATCTGGATGGCACCGCATTGATTCATACACATCATCTGCAGGAATGGGGAATAACCAAGGAGACTTTATTTGCTGCTGCATGGAAAAATTCCATTGCATTCCATCCTCCCATATTGCGTCCCATAGAAGAACCCTTGTTCTTTTATGAAGAAACCAATCTGGCTTCTTTGATCACTGGAAAACAGACTGGCATTGCTTCCTCTGATGCAATTCCACGAGATACTGCTTCTCTTCAGGAAATCTGCCGTCGTTGGTTATCTATGATGCACAATGCCAGTTGTCCACTGTTTTCTCTGAGCAATGCCCACTGCTTTCATGGAGCAGTCTGTATGCTCTATCCAGGGGTGCTGTCACAAATTGCAGATGGGTTTGGGGCAGACTTGTATCTGATCCCCTCTTCCATTCATGAGGTTCTGTTGACACCCATTTTGGAGCAGGATCACAGGCAGGTTCTGACAACCATTCTACAGGAAGTGAATGCAGAATCAGTTCCGCAAACAGAAATTCTGGGAATACATCTGTACCGGTATGACCATACCGGTCATCGGCTTCTGGCACTATCAGATGGGAGTTCCGATGAAATATTAGATAGTCTATCCCTTTGACGATTCCAGATCAATCATCTGACAAAGCAATTCAGGGTGTTTCTTTTCTCTCTCAGATGGAATGAAAAAAGAAACACCCTGAATTTATGCACATATAGCAAAAGACATCATCCAATTTGAAATTGACTCATTTTAACTAGTCTAAATTCAATTTATTTTTCAAAATATAAATTGTAATACCCACACAGAATACTCCCAGAAAAATCTGTTCTACCACTTGATACGCCAAATAGACATTGACAGAATTCACATAAAACAATACAAAAGAAGCCACACTGTTCAAAATACTAACTGCAATCCGAATGGCAATATACGCAATGACACTTCCCAAAATCTTATGTTTGGTATACAACTGCCCCAGTGCCATACTGGCATATAAGGAACTGTACAAAAACAATACCTCAAGTACCAGCATGCTGATCACCAAAATGCGGGTAAGCCCATTCACTTTGTTTCCAAAAACCTCTGCCAATGCCTGTGGTGCAAAGAAAAAGATTCCCCTGAACATTTCTTTTATATCACTCCAACTGTCTATGATATAGTTTCCAAACATTCCAAACAACGCTGCACACAGTACCACTACAGACAAAATCGTCCAAATGATGCCGTTAATCTGCTGACTGACCACCAGTGTACTGGTCTTTACCGGCAGGGTAAAGGTCAGGTAGCCTTGATCTGTCAGAAAATGACGGTAAAAGTAAATGACCATAAACACCATCGGCAGGATCACCAGTGCAAAAATAGTCACTCCATACAGTACCATCGTCAGTCCAATAGACAATGACACCAACGTATTATCATTATGTTGAAACAAAATCATTGTCAACTTTGCCAGTCCTGTCAATACCGCTGCAATCAAATACATGGGCAAAAACATTTTTGCACAGGCTTTCATATCCAATCCCAATACTTTTCCTAGCATCTGAACACCTCCCTGAACACTTCATCCACTGATTTTCCTTTTTCTGAACGAATATTTTGAACCGTATTGGCAAGCAGAATCCTGCCATACTGCAAAAATATGGCATCGTCTAATACTGGTTCAATGTCTGCAATCAAATGAGTGGAAATCAGCACCGTTGCCCCCGGATGCCGGTGATCCATAATGGTGCGCAATATAAAATCTCTTGCAGCCGGATCCACTCCTGCAATGGGCTCATCCAGAATATAAATCTTGGCCTGCCTGCTCATAACCAGCGCAAGCTGCATCTTCTCCTTGGTGCCCTTTGACATACTCTTCAATTTCATCTTACTACTAATTTGCAGGCTGTCTAACATTTCCTCTGCCTTGTCCCGATCGAAATCTTCATAAAATCGTTCAAACTGATTCAACACGTTTTTGACCCGATCTCCGTTGTTCAGATAATTACGATCCGGTAAATAAGAAACCATAGCTTTTGTTTCCAGTCCCACCGGTTCTCCACCAATGAAAATCTCACCGCTGCTTGGTTGCAGTAACCCATTCATCAGTTTGATCAATGTGGTCTTACCACTTCCGTTTGGACCCAACAGACCGATGATTCTGCCCTGAGGCAAATTGATGCTGATGTTATCCAGCGCAACCACCGAACCATACTTTTTTGTCAGATTCTGAATGTTCACTAAAGTCTCCATAAAGCTCCTTTCTTTTCGCATGCTCGTATACATTATGTCCCAGACAGATGCAATCATCTGTACCGAAAGAAGATTTGTATAAGCATAGACAGCATCTGCATGTTTACAGTTTAAATATTAGAATAATAACTGGTGGATGATTTTTCCGGTTATAAAAATCATTACGGATCACCAGATATTCTTTTCCCGACAACTCTGCCGCCCACTTGGTGAGTCTATCATATTCCTCCATCCCGGTGTCACCGCCACTGTATACACACAGGCTCATGACACCGCCTTTTTTCAGCAATGTCAGTCCCTGCTCCACTGCCAGCAGACTGCTCTCCGGCCTTGTCGCTATGGTATGATCGCCCCCCGGCAGATAACCCAAATTAAACAGAATGACATCCACCGATTCTGTCACATACTGTGACATACGGGTGTGACTGTCCAAAATCAGTTCCACCCGTTCCTCACATCCTGCCGCTTCCAATCTCTCCCTGGTCTGCTCAATTGCAGTCTGCTGGATATCAAAGCTGATCACATGTCCTGTCTCTCCCACCTGCTGTGCCAGAAACAGGCTGTCCCGTCCAGTTCCGGCTGTGGCATCAATACAGATTCCCCCTTGCGGAATCAAACCGGTCAACAGACGATGGTTCCACTCTGTCACCTGAAATCCTGCCATCTCTTCCTCCACTTCCAAGTCCATTTCTGTGCAAACGGTCTTTCTCTCTGATCACCTCTGAATTTCTGCAATGGCCTGATACAACCGCTCCATTTCCTCCGGTGTACCGATGGTAATCCGCAGATAGTCACAGGTTCTTGGCTGATTGAAATAACGAACATAAATATTACGTGCTCTCAACTGCTCAAACAGTTCCTTTGCACCAATCCGAGAAGGTGCCGCAAACAGGAAATTGGTCTGGGAATCCGGAAAGGTAAAGCCCAGTTCTGCCAGACGCACCTTGGCTTCCTCTCTGGTCTCACGAATCTTTTCAACCGTCTCCTGAAAATATGCTTCATCCTCTACTGCTGCTGCTCCCATATACAAAGAAGCAGCATTCATCGTATAAGAATTATAAGAATATTTCACATCCTGCATAGCCTTGATCAGCTTCGGAGAACCGATGGCAAAGCCAATGCGCATGCCTGCCATGGAACGGGACTTGGAAAACGTCTGTACCACCAACAGATTTTCATACTTGCCTAACAGCTGTAAGGCAGAAGTTTCCTCCGCAAAATCGATGTATGCCTCATCAATGATGACGATCACATCCTGATTGTGCTGTAAAATATCCTCAAGCACCTCTTTCTTTTCCTGTATTCCGGTAGGTGCATTGGGATTTGGAAAAATCACTCCCCCATTTGGCCCATCATAATCTCTGGGATTAATGTGGAATGTGTCATCCAGCGCCAGTTTTCTGTACGGAATCCGGAATAGATTGGCCCATACATCATAAAAGGAATAGGTAATATCCGGAAATACAATGGGTTCTTCCCCATTAAAAAAAGTCATAAAAGCCGTCGCCAGCACATCATCAGACCCCACTCCTACAAACACCTGATCTGCACCTACCTGATACCGCTTTGCCAATGCCTCCACCAGTGTACTACAGGTAGGGTCAGGATATAACCGCAATGTATCTGCTGGAAAAGAGGCAGCAAGTTCTGCCACCCTTGGTGCTGGTGGATATGGATTTTCATTGGTATTTAATTTCACCATATCCGGCTGATTGGGCTGCTCGCCCGGTACATAAGGTTCTACCTGTCTGATATTTTTCTCCCACAAACTCATAATTCCTCCTCACTTATCTCTGCAATTTCAAAACACTGACTTTAGAATCATAGATTGACTCCTATCATCAAATCGTTTTATTTCTGAAACCAACATGCCCTTCCAACTATTCTGTCAGGTATGCTTTTTCCACCTCATATACAAAAATGCCAGTAACAGAAATATTCCCACTCCTGTCAGAACGCCTGCAGAATCTACCATCACATCAAATAGCTTAGGACTGCGTCCATCAGTAAACATCTGATGCAGTTCGTCACTGCATGCATACAACGTTCCACATAACCATGCAATGGGAACTCGTCTGGAAATCCCTATGGAAAAAGAACCCAGGAAACCACTGACCAGAAATCCCAAAATGGCATACTCTGTAAAATGTGCCCCTTTGCGTACCACAAAGGTCAGTTGTCCCCGTAATTGTTCCTGTCCCGTCACCGTCATCTGGTCAAAATTTCTCCACAACAAATGGAGCAGTCTGTCCGTGATACCACCGCTAACAGCAGAAGAGTCCTCTCCATTCTGTGCAGAAAAATAAAAAATGATTCCCATCCATCCAAGCACCGCAACCCCCCAGAGGATTCGACGCAGTATTTGTCTTTGTGTCTGCTTCATATTGATCACAATCCTCTCCGGTTCTTCACAGATTTTCGAAGAATCAGTTCACCTCTCAATTTCAGCTGCATTTGCTCTGGTTGTTTTCCTTCAATCAACTGTAACAGCATCTGCACTCCCTGACGTGCCTGCTGCTCTATGGGCATCCGAATCGTTGTGATGGCTGGATCAAAATATTTGGCAAGATCAATGTCATCCACACCTGTTACGCTGACCTGCTCCGGTACACAAAAATTTAATGTCTTCAAGGCACGTACACATCCCATTGCACTGGAATCATTGCCAGCCACAAACGCATCCGGCATTTCTTTTCCCGCTTCACTCCAGTTCATCACCTGCTGGTAAGAGGCTTCCTCTATAAACTGACCATTTAAAACGGTATGCTCTCCTGCAGGAAGTCCTGCCTCTTTCATTGCAGCCAAATATCCCTGTTCCCGATCCCGGCTGTCTTGTACATCGTCCGGCCCTTTCAAAAATACAATGCTTTCATGTCCGGTTTCAATCAGATATTTTGTCATATCATATGTAGAATAAAACGAATCAAAAGTAATGCTTCCAACCGTAGTTCCTTTAAATTCACGATCTAACAAGATGCCTTTGATCCCCCGTTCTTCCATATATGCCACTTCCTGTGCATCAAAACGATTTTCTCCTTCATAAACAAATACACCATCCAGTCCACCGCCAAATATATAATTTCGGATAATCTGTGACTTTTGGGAGTAAATTAGCATCAAGCCATATCCATGCTCTTCGCATTCTTCCTGCATCACTTCAATCAGCTTGGAAAAATAAGGGCCTGTCAAGCTGGAGGAAATAAAACCAATCATCTTGCTCTTTCCTGCCTTTAACATACGTCCACTCATATTTGGTACATAATTCAACTCTTTTGCCATGCGCAGCACACGTTCTTTGGTTTCTGCATTGATCACATCTACATCATTTAATGCATTAGACACTGTAGCGGTAGAAACACCGGCTGCTTTTGCCACATCTCTGATTGTTACCTTTGCCATTATTGTTCCTCTCTATTTGGAAACAACCGGCAGGAATTGTTCCTTTCATCCTGCCGGCTGTTTCTCTTATTTATTTCCGTAGCCATCCAATCTCTGCACAGTTACTTATTTTCAATAAATTACGTTCAAATCAGCCTTTGCAAAAGTCTGTCAGCCAATGACCTTTTTGACAATCTCACCCAACTCCGCACTCTTTGCATCCGCATCTTCCAGAGAAGTACCTTTCACACCGTAGTACAACTTGATCTTTGGTTCTGTACCGGAAGGACGCACGCAAAGCCACGCATCATCTGACAGATCATAATACAAAACATTGGATGTTGGCAAACCGGTAGTGGTCACTTCCCCTGTTTCCAGATTTACAATACGATCCAGTTTATAATCTCTTGCAGATAATACTTTATATGGACCAAATGTCTTCGGTGTGGCATTTCTCAGTGTATTCATGATCTCCTGCATCTTTTCCAGACCGGAAAGTCCCTTGAAGGACAGAGATACAATGCCATCCTTGTAATAGCCATATTTTTCATACATGGCAATCATAGCATCCCACAGCGTCATGTTCTTAGACTTGTAGTAGGCAGCTACCTCAGCCAGTGCCATGGTTGCCACGATGGCGTCTTTATCTCTTGCATGGGTACCAATCAGACAACCGTAGCTTTCCTCAAATCCAAACAAATATGTACCTTTTCCGGTGGTCTCAAACTTCAGAATCTGCTGTCCAATAAACTTAAAGCCGGTCAATACCTCAATCAGTTCAATTCCGTAATATTTTGCAATGGCATCTGCAAGATTGGTGGTCACGATGGTCTTAATCAAAGCGCCATCCTCTGGCAATCCCTGCTGTTCCTGGATTTGACTGATCTCATAATCTGCCAACAGACAGCCTGACATATTACCAGTCAACGTCTTGTATTCGCCACTTTTACTGTCCTTTACATACACACCAAGACGGTCGGCATCCGGGTCAGTTGCCAGAACCAGATCGGCATCCACTTCCTTTGCCAGCTTCAGCCCCAGTGCAAATGCCTCTGCTGCTTCCGGATTTGGATAGTTGACAGTAGGGAAGTTGCCATCCGGCTGTTCCTGTTCCCGTACTACATATACATTTTCAAAGCCTAATTCTTTTAAGATCCGTCTTACCGGAATATTTCCGGTACCATGCAGTGGGGTATAAACAATCTTAATGTCTTTCTGCATGGCATCGATGACAGCCTGATTCTTCACCTGCTTCTTCAATTCTGCCATATAAGCATCATCAACTTCTGCGCCGATGGCATGATACAGACCTGCTGCCACTGCTTCTGCCTTTGGCATGGTCTTTACGGTGGTCAGATCTGTGATGGCCTTTACTTCTGCCATAATGCCAGTGTCATGAGGCGGTGTGATCTGTGCACCGTCCTCCCAGTAAACCTTATAACCATTGTATTCCGGCGGATTGTGTGATGCAGTGATGTTGATACCGGAAATACAACCCAGTTTACGTACTGCAAAGGACAACTCTGGTGTAGGACGCAGTGACTCAAATACATAAGCCGGAATGCCATTTGCATTCAGACAAAGTGCTGCCTCATCTGCAAACTCCGGAGACATACGACGGGAATCATATGCAATGGCAACTCCTTTCTTGTCATTTCCTGTCTTTAAAATATAATTGGCAAGTCCCTGTGTTGCTTTTCTGACAGTATAAATATTCATACGGTTCAGACCTGCACCAATAATTCCACGCAGACCTGCTGTACCAAACTCTAACTCTGCATAAAAACGCTCTTTTATTTCGTTGTCATCCTCTTGAATAGCTCTCAATTCAGCCTTTGTTTCTTCATCAAAATAAGGATTGCGCAGCCACTCCTCATATACTTCTCTGTAATCCATTTGGAAATACCTCCTTCTTTTTTCCAAAGTGCCATCTTGACCAGTTTTCATCTGCTCCTGTCTGACAACACATTCTTCCAGTCTATCTTATTTTACCATATCTGTTCCAGTATGGAAACCCCTTAAAAATGTTATTTTTCCAACATTTTTCCACTTTTTGTATTGATTTAACGCAACGAAACGCTGTATGTATCCTATTTTCTACAAAAACGAAAAACAGCAGCAGATTGATTTCACCCCTTCTGCCGCTGTTTCATTTCTTATACAAAATCTGGATATTGGATGGAAGCACGGATACCCTCTGACTGTTCCGCTCCCTGTAACAGTTTCACCAACTCCAACCCCAGTTCCAGCGCAACCCCCAGTCCTTTTGCTGTCGTCACATTGCCATCTGTGACCACACCAGCTGTAGTTACAGTTGCCCCTGTCAGCTTCTCTTCAAATCCCGGATAACAGGTGGCTGCTTTTCCTTTCAAAATACCAAGCTGACCTAATACACTAGGTGCTGCACAAATGGCTGCCAGACGTTTTCCCTCTGCTGCAAATGCCTGCAACTGTCTGCAAAGCAGCTCACAATTGCCCAGGTTGACAGTGCCCGGCATGCCACCCGGCAGGAACAGCAGATCCGCCTGTGTAAAATCCACATCCTCAATCAGTGCATCCGCTTTGATGGTAATCTGATGGGAACCGGTCACCTCCCGGGCACCTGTCACGGAAACCAGCTTCACTTCTTCTTTGGCCCGCCGTAGGATGTCCACCACTGCCAGACACTCCACTTCCTCTAATCCATTTGCCAAAAATGTATAAATCATAGTTCATACTCCTTTTTTGATCATTTTCATAAAAATACTGTAATCCCATGTGGAATAGTTTACCATAAAACCACTCCAAATACAAGTTTCTCTTTTGGAAAAAGCAAAAAGTAACCTGTCACAAGCTATATAATTGTGCTATAATAGGGCAGAACTGTCTCAAATCTGATCTTTACAATGTATTTGCTCTATTAGGAGAAGCGTATGAAGAGGTAAAATCAGATAATTTCAGGAGATATTTCAGAATGGAGAGGGTATGAACGAACAATCCACTGTAACTGCGAATGCTGCACCGCAAAAGAAACGCAGCCTGGTACACCTCTATCTGACATTGATGGTGGTGTACGGTGCCATTGCCGGAATCAGCGCATATGGCTTTTATTACAATTATCAAGATGGGGGAGTGGGCATCCTGCTGGCAGTTGCCGCTGCAGTGACCGTAGCTGCCACGCTGCTTTACGTTCTCCCATATAAACTACCCACCTTCGTGCAGATTGTGCTGGCAGTTTTGCTGCCCTATGTGAATCTGGTGCTTCTGGAGTGGTTCACCCACAATCCCTGGGAAACCATGTCTCTTGGCGCATTTGCACTGAATCTTCCTTTTTATTATTTCCTCATGCTGTTTATTTTCCTGTTGACTGGCAGGCTTCGTCTGGCGCTGGTTTTGGAAACCATATTCAGCCTGATTGTGGGACTGGCCAATTATTTTGTCATCCTGTTTCGATCTGCACCTATCCTGCCATGGGATCTGTACAGCATTCGGGTGGCATCCAGTGTAGCAGGCAATTTTACATACTCCATCAGCTATCAGGTGGTGTATGTGCTGTTTGCCTTTGTCCTGGTCTTTCTCATCGAAAGCCGGATCACCCTGAGATGGAAGAAACGAACACCAAGACTGTTGTCTCTGCTCCCCTTAGGCGCACTGGCAGCGGGTTATCTGGCAGTGATCTGGATTCCCAATCTGGAAGATTATTTTGACATTGACAACACCCTGTTTACACCTGGCTATATGTACCGCACCAACGGATTTATGACTGCTTTTCTCATGGACACCCGTTATCTGCATGTGTCTGCACCGGATGGATATTCCCCGGAAACCGCAAAGACACTGCTGACAGAGGCCGCATCAGAAGCTTCTGACCCGGAAGAAACGCACACCCCCAATGTGATCGTCATCATGGATGAGGCATTTTCGGATCCGGCTGTACTGGGAGACTTTGCCGTCAGCATGGATTACATGCCTTTTGTCCGCAGTCTGAAAGGAGCAGAGAATACCGTCACCGGTTATATGTATGCTTCTGTGTTAGGTGGCAACACTGCCAATACAGAATTTGAATTTCTCACCGGCAACAGCATGGCATTTCTGCCTGCCGGCAGCATTCCTTACCAGCAGTATCTGTTTGATACCACAGAAAATCTGACAGACATATTCAATGCTCTGGGTTATGAAACCGTTGCCATGCATCCTTACAACAGCACCGGTTGGAATCGAAACAAAGTATACCAGTATTTCGGATTCGATGCCATGCACTTTGTGGCAGATTTCCAGGGCGGTGAGCGGCTGCGCAAGTACATCAGCGATGCCTGCCTGTTTGACCGGATCATCCAGTTGTACGAGGAAAAAGAAGAAGGGACACCACTGTTTTCTTTCAATGTAACCATGCAGAATCACAGCGGATACAGTGACGACTATAACAACAACTTACAGGTAGACGTGACAGCGGACGAGATCAATTCCCACTATCTGAACAACTATCTGTCGCTGATGAAATATACCGATGCTGCATTGCAGGATCTGATCGAATATTTCTCTCAGGCAGAAGAAGATACCATTCTGGTATTCTTTGGAGATCACCAGCCCAATGATTACGTGGTGAAAGGTATTTATAAGAGAAACGGTGTGGACTATGACAGCCTGCCTTTTGCAGAACAGGAAAAACGATATATGGTGCCTCTGGTCATTTGGGCGAACTTTGATATCGAAGAAGAGACAGACGTGGAAATCAGTGCAAACTATATCGCCAATCTGCTGTTCGAAAAAGCCGGACTGCCTATGAGCGACTATCAGAAATTCTTAGAAACCATCCGCCAGGACATTCCGGTGCTGACTGCCACCATGTACGAAGACACCGCCGGCACCATCCACCCTGTCAATGAAACGGACCGGGTGGCTGAAATCATCCAAAAATATCAGATCGTACAGTATCACCGATTATTTGCCAAAGACCAGTAATGCCAAAAGAACACCTACCTATCAACAGAACGGCCCCACCGGAATGGACATCCGGTGGGGCCGTTCTGTTGTTTTTGATCATGTCTTTCAATTTCCAAATAAAAACGTTCCAGTCAATTCTCCTAAAGTGGTTTCTCCCCAACTGTAATTGGTCAGGTAACTGCCATGAAACAATTGGGCATATTCCTTCCTGTCGGAAAGATACTGGTACAGATCACACTGGACTGTTCCGGTGACGATCCGTCTCTTTCCATCTACTACTTCCACCACATAGGAAATCCCGTATTCTTCCAGAATGTTCTTCAATCGGAGCGCCACTTTCCGGTATCTGGATAAAGTCACAGAATTGACCATTTCATCTTCCCACAAAAAGCTGATGGCTTCTTCTGATGATACATATCCTCCCCGTCGGTCTACTAACAAAGCAAACAATTCTTTTGCTTTCTGACTGCGGAATGCAATAGGCTTCTCATCCACAAACACATCAAAATAGCCAAAGGTACGAATGGACACCGTATGGGTTTTCCGGCTGTTGTCCGGGTTTCCCGTCTCTGTCGCCTTCACATTGTAAAGCATAACATATCTTGGAGCCTTCCCGTTGGAGGATTTCTGGGAACAAATGGCCTTGATCTGCCGTTTCGTCCGGGTTTTCAGATCAAAGTAAGTAAATTCCCCTTCTCCGTTACGAAGCAGTGCTTCAAATTCCATGTAAGCCACCTGACTGCGTTTCACAAACTCCTGAATGGGCGTGCTTTTCTGCATCAATGAAAGCCATTCTTCTTTGGTTAATCCAAAAAAATCGCACACATTGTCACTGACATATAAAGGGGTGACCCACTCATCTTTCACCTCAAATGCAGCTAACCCATCCGTAAACTCCATGACCAGTTCCCGCATGTTTTCTTTCAAGGATACGTTCTCGTTTTTTAATCGAACCGCTTCCCCCAGCTCCGGTGCGTACCGACAGCAAAACAGACAGACCGACTCATCCATGCTCAGTACAATGCCACGATAGGGGCGGATTTCTCCGCTGGAAGCATAGGCCAGATACGTGATCTGGGGCGGCTGGGACTGAAATGCTTCCGTCTTATTTTGATAAAGCTCCCGGAAAAATGTCAGCATTCTCTCCTGGTGTTCTTCCACTACCGTACCTGCGATCAACTGACTGATGGCGTCTTCCATTGCCATGGGAATATTTTCTAACCATTTGAATCTGGGGGAATCTGTACTGTACAGACATTTCACCAGATTGGTCTGCTGATTGCATTCAAAAATTTTGTCATATACATCCGTCAATGCCTCCAGATATCGTTTCACCTCACTGGCCTTTTTGCGCCGGTGTCTTTCCGTCACATCCATGCAGACACTCTGAAATTCTTCTACTCCCTGTTCATTTACACATTTGGTCACCCAGCCAAATACATATATTCTGGTACCGTCACAGCGCAGCAGTGTCAGTTCTCCTGCAATGGGAACCCCTGCTGTATACACACGATTCAGATACAAGGCAAATTTGCGCCGTTCTTCCATGGGAATCATCAAAAAAATATTGTTTTGATACAATTCCAGATCGTACAACTTTCCTTCTTCTTTCGAAAATCCCAAAAGATCCAGCATCTGCTGATTGAAGTATGTAACCCTGGGTTGTGATTCACAGGTATATTTGACAAATCCACAGGGAATGGTTTCATTGAGAAATTGCAGATTGTGGGTTTCCTGTTTCAGTTCTGTAATATCTGTCAGCACGGAATCCCCCACCAGGATCCCATCCTCTGTTTTTCTGGATGTAATGGTATCTCTGACAAAAAGTACCTGACCGTCTTTTCGGATCAGACGGTACTCCTTTGTCAGAGTCTGCTCTTTTGCACGCAGCTGCCTGATCCATGACTGGTAGCACATCCGATCTGCCGGATGCACCAGAGAGACATAGACATCTTCCTTTTCACGCAGCAATTCCCTCTCTGTCATCCCTACCATCTGACAAAAGTTTTCACTGACATACCCCAAATGAACCGGATCTGTCAATACATATTGGTGAAACCCGTTGATGGTCTGGCTTAAGATCCGTTCCGGATCACATACTGTATTCTTCATAACATCTCCTTCTCTGCAAACGTGTCGTTACAGATCTGGTGCAATGAATTCCACACCCACAAAAATTGATTGTATCACAGTTTTGGTTCACACTCAACAATTCCTTTTTCGCAATATCCCTTGATCCGACTTTTCCCAAAGCAGACTGGTTTACTTGCCGCACCGCTCCCGGCGCAACTCTGTCTTCCTGATCTTTCCACTGATGGTTTTGGGCATTTCCGTCACAAATTCTACCATGCGGATCCATTTGTATTCTGCCAGCTTCCGGTTACAGAATTCCTTGATCTCCAACTCCAGTTCCTTGCAGGGACGATATTCCTGTCCCGGCAACACCACAGCCTTAATGGCCTGCCCCCGCAAGGTATCCGGTACTCCGATCACGCTGCACTCTGCCACTGCCGGATGCTCCATCAGTACATGCTCCACTTCATCCGGTCCCACCCGGAATCCACCGGTCTTGATGATGTCGTCAAACCGTCCCTGAAACCAGTACAGTCCGTTTTCATCCTGATAGGCCGCATCTCCCGTATGATAGACTCCATTGCGCCATACATATTGATACTGTGCCTCATTGTCTAAGTATCCGCAAAATACACCCGGCTGTCTGCCGTTTTCCGGTGGAAAGATCACCACTTCTCCCACCTCGCCTGCCGGTACCGGTTTGCCGTCTTTGCCATACAATGCAATCTGATACAACGGGGAAATGGTTCCCATAGAACCGGCAATGGGTTGTCTGCCTTTGAAATTGGCCATCAAAAGGGTAGTTTCTGTCTGTCCATACCCTTCACACAGAGGCAGTCCGGTGGCTTCTGTAAACTTGCGAAATACATCTGGTGCCAACATCTCTCCGGCAGTAGATGCATGTTTCAAAGTAGGCATCTTTGGAATGCCCTTTCGCACCAGATATCGGTATACCGTAGGCGGTGCACAGAAGGAAGTAACCCCATATTGGTTGATGACAGCAGCTAACTGTTTGGGATCAAAGTGATCAAAATCAAACACCATGACCGCACTGCCCACCAGCCATTGGCCGTATAGTTTCCCCCAGGAGGCTTTTGCCCACCCGGTTTCTGCCACCGTAAAGTGGAGTCCGTCCTCCTCTGCCTGCTGCCAGTATTTCGCTGTCACAATGTGGGCAAGAGGATAGGTATAGTCATGCATCACCCCTTTTGGATCGCCTGTGGTGCCGGATGTAAAATACAGCAGCATAGGGTCAGTACACTTGGTCTCCACCCGCTGCCATGTACTGTCTGCCCCGGTCATAGCCTGAGAGAGATTTTCAAAACCTTCCGCATCCTGCACGCACCAAAGCTTCATGGTTAGATCGGTTTTTGCCAGGGCTTCCCTGATCCGATCCGGCACTTCGTTCTGGGCAGTACAGATCACTGCCTTCACTTTGGCTGCTTTGAACCGGTATACCAGATCGCTGACTGTCAGCATATGGGTGGCCGGTATCATCACTGCCCCTA
Source organism: Lachnospiraceae bacterium (assembly GCA_017457865.1). GTDB lineage: Bacteria > Bacillota > Clostridia > Lachnospirales > Lachnospiraceae > UBA2942. The sequence continues at coordinate 30,223 of JAFTGN010000101.1, forward strand.
ATTTGTGCAGTGCAATGGCTGCAAACCAGTATTCATAGTGCCGCTTCAGGATCAACATGACCCTGTCTCCTCTGCCGATGCCTGCCTGCTTCAGCACATTTGCCATCTGGTTGCTGTATGTTCTGATCTCCCCAAAGGAAAACTCGTGTGCTTCATGTTCCGTGTTACACCAGACCAGTGCCCGTTTTTGCGGCGTCTCCTCTGCAATGACATCTACCACATCATATCCAAAATTAAAATTGTCAGGATAGGAAAGTTTAATCTGCCGCAGTCCCCCCTGGGCATCTGTGATTTCCTGACAAAATCTGCGATCTATACTCATATTGACTCCTTCACTACCACATTGGTCCCGATTCGGCGAAACCGGTCATACCGGTTTTCGATCAGATTCAGATCGGAGGACAGTTCCTCCAATTCCCGGATGAGCAGCATGCGGATCCGGTCATAAAATCCTTTCTGACCGATTTCTTTTTCCGAAAGAATCCGTTCCACTACTCCAAGGCTTTTGGCATCTTCTGCCGTCAGTTTCAGACTTTCCGCTGCCGCCTCTGCCTTGGCCGCATCCTTCCACAGGATACTGGCGCAGCCTTCCGGCGAGATCACCGAATATACCGCATTTTGCAGCATCCATACCCGGTCTGCCACAGCCAGTCCCAGTGCGCCGCCGCTTCCGCCTTCTCCAATGAGGATGGAGACAATCGGCACACAGATGGTAGACATTTCCATGAGATTTTCCGCAATGGCCTGGCCCTGGCCACGCTCCTCTGCACCGATGCCGCAATAGGCACCGAACGTGTCGATCAGACACACAATGGGTCTGCCAAATTTCTCTGCCTGTTTCATGAGACGGAGGGCCTTCCGATAGCCTTCCGGATGAGGCGCACCGAAATTCCGGCTGCTCCTCTCTTTGGCGGTATGTCCTTTTTCAATGGCAATCACCGTCACCGGATTGCCGTTCAATCTGGCAATACCGCCCACCACGGCCGCATCATCTGCATACCGGCGGTCTCCATGTAATTCCACAAATCCTTCAAATATATGTCTGATATAGTCTGTTCCTGTAGGTCTGCTGCTGTCACGAACCAGACGAACCCTCTCATATGCGCTCTGACTCATAGGTACTGCCTCCTTTGTGCATGCTCAAAAGTTCCGTAAGCAGTTTCTTCTGACTGGCGCGGGATGCAATGCGATCCACGAAGCCATGTTCCAACAGAAACTCTGCCTTCTGAAATCCCTTGGGAAGTGCCTTTCTGGTGGTCTGCCGGATCACCCGTTCCCCTGCAAAACCCACTGTAGCACCGGGTTCTGCCAGAATGATATCTGCCTCCATGGCAAAGCTGGCTGTAACCCCTCCTGTAGTAGGATCGGTCAGCACAGCCAGATACAGAAGTCCAGCATCGCTGTGTCGCTTTACTGCCCCACTGGTCTTGGCCATCTGCATGAGAGACAGCAGTCCTTCCTGCATTCTCGCACCTCCGGATACGGTAAATCCTACCACCGGCAGATGTCTTTCCGTGGCATATTCAAACAAAGAGGTGATCTTTTCCCCTACCGCACTTCCCATACTGCCCATCATAAAACTGCTCTCCATCACAAACAGGCAGCAGTCCTGCCCACCGATCCGGCCGGTTCCGCAGATCACCGCTTCCTCTTCTCCGCTGGCCACCCGAACCGTCTCTAACTTATCCGTATACCCCGGAAAGCGCAGAGGATTCCCGGTCTTGATCTCTTCATATAATTCCCGAAAACTGTCCTTATCCACGATCATCTGGATCCGCTGGCGGGCTTTCATCCGAAAATGATACCCGCACTGACATACCAGATGATTTGCCTGCAACCGGCTGATGGGAATGTCCTTATGACAGTTTGGACAATTCTGCTCCGGTTCCCCTGCATCTTCCTGCACAGGTGCTCCGGTGCGTCCCCCCTGTTCCAGCTGATTTTTCGGTTTCAAAAAATGAATGAATGCCATATGCGCACCTCTTTCTCCTGACCTGCATATGCGACTTTTTTGTTATGTCATAAAGGTCAGATCATATTCCCCTGACGTAAAGCGGTCATCTTCTACAATACGCAGCTGCTCCTTCAGATTGGTATCGATGCCGTCTATCACCAACTCACAAAGAGAGGCCCGCAGCTTCCGCAGAGCTTCTTCTCTGGTCTTGGCATAGACGATCAGCTTGCCAAGAAGGGAATCATAGTAAGGTGAGATGGTGGTTCCCTCGATGAGGCAGGTATCAAACCGGACGGAAGGTCCCCCCGGCACATGGAGCATGCGGAGCGTGCCGCAGCTTCTTGCATTGATCCGGCACTCGATGGCGGTTCCCTGCATCCGGACTTCCTGCTGGGTAAAATCCAACGGGATTCCGGCTGCAATGCGGATCTGCCATTTCACCAGATCAAATCCGGTGAGCATTTCCGTCACACAGTGTTCCACCTGCAAACGCACATTCATCTCCATAAACCAGAAGTTTCCATCCCGATCCAACAGGAACTCCATAGTCCCTGCTCCTACATATCCGATCTGTCTGACTGCTTCCACTGCCTGTTCGATCATCTCTCGTCTGCTGCTCTCTGTCACAGCAGGAGAGGGCGTCTCCTCGATCAGCTTTTGATTGCGCCTCTGCAAAGAGCAGTCTCTGTCCCCTAAGCAGACTGCGTTGCCGGACTCATCAGCCAGAATCTGCAGTTCCACATGTCTGGCGGGGAAAATATATTTCTCCAGATAGACACTGCCATCCCCAAAGGCAGCCACCGCTTCACTGGTGGCCTGCAGATAAGATTCCTCTAATTCATCCGGTGTTCTGATCAGCCGGATGCCTCTGCCGCCGCCCCCTGCGCAGGCCTTTAACATAACCGGATATCCAATCTGCTCTGCTGCCATCCTGGCTTCTTCCACGGACCCCACTGCTGTAGTGCCGGGAATCACAGACAATCTGGTGGTGCGGATCAATTCTTTCAACACAGCCTTGTCGCTGAGACGTTCCATGCTTTCCGGATCCGGTCCGATAAAAACCAGTCCGTTCTTTCTGCAAAGACCGGCAAAATGGGCGTTTTCCGATAAAAATCCATATCCCGGATGAATGGCCTGGGCACCGGAAAGGATGGCTGTGCTGATGATCTGGGTTTCATTTAAATAGCTTTCCGAAGCTTCCGCTTTGCCGATGCAATAGCTTTCGTCTGCCAACGCCACATGCAGGGCATTTTGATCCGCTTCCAAATATACTGCCACCGTGGCAATGCCCATTTCCTTACACGCCCGTATGATCCGGACTGCAATCTCTCCCCGGTTGGCAATGAGTATTTTTGAGAACATAATTTACGCTCCTGTGATGGCAAAGGAAAATGCCGCAGAGACACATAGTCTTCCGTCTACTGTTACAGTTCCCTCCCCGAAATAAAAAGGATGCTTGCTTCTGGTGATCTGACATCTGGTTTCGATGATATCCCCCGGTTTTACCATGGAGCGAAACTTCACCCGATCCAATCCGGTATACACGGGCGTCTTTCCTTCCCCTAACTGTCCGTCCATCAGGATGCAGGCAGACTGGGCCATGATCTCGCATAAGATCACTCCCGGCACGATAGGATTGCCCGGAAAATGTCCCTGCAGGAAAAATTCATCTCCCCGCACACGATAATGCCCCACTGCCACATCATCGATCTTCTCTACATCATCCAACAGCAGCATCTGGTCTCTATGAGGCAGTATGTGCATGATCTCTTCTCTGTTCATCTCGTCACCTCTTCATTCGGAATAATTCTGTGCCAAACTCTACCACCTGACTGTTGGTGACACAGATATCAGAAATCACGCCATCCTCTTCTGCTACGATTTCATTCATCAGTTTCATTGCTTCTACAATACACAGCGTCTGTCCTTTTTTCACCCGGTCTCCAATGGATACATAGGGATCTGCATTTTCCGCAGGCGCTGCATAAAAGACTCCTACCAGAGGAGACTTGACGCTGACACAGTCCTTCTGTTCCGGAGCAGCTGCCGGGGCAGACACTGCCCCGGATGCCGATGGGGTTTCCCCATACCCATCGATACGCACCACCTCTTTCACCGGAGCCGGTATGGAACGCTCAAGGCGCATCACTTTATTGTCTTCTGTGATCTCTAAACCGGTCAGTCCCAGTTCCTGCATCAATCTTGCATAATTTCGAATATCTGCTTCATTCATACATTACACCTTTCTAAATGCCAGACACGCGTTGTGACCGCCAAATCCCAGTGAATTGGACAATGCCAGATCAATGTCTGCCTTGACTGCCTGATTGGGTACACAGTTCAGATCACAAACCTCGTCCTGTTCATTCAGATGAATGGTAGGAGGGATCACCCCTTCCTGCAATGCCATCAGGCATGCCAGTGCTTCTACGGCACCTGCTGCGCCTAACATATGTCCGGTCATGGATTTGGTAGAGCTGACATAAGCCCGTCTGGCCGCTTCTTCTCCTAACGCCTTCTTGATGGCCAATGTTTCCACCTGATCGTTCATCGGAGTTCCGGTACCGTGTGCATTGATGTATACCCTATCCTGGTGGGTATATCCTGCTTCTTTCATGGCCTCTTCCATAGCCCGGGCGCCGCCTCTTGCCTCCGGATGGGGAGCCGTCATATGATATGCATCACAGGTAGAACCATATCCGCATACCTCTCCGTAAATCTTAGCACCTCTTGCTTTGGCATGTTCATATTCTTCCAGAACCAGTGCCACTGCCCCTTCTCCAATGACAAATCCCCCTCTTCTCTTGTCGAAAGGCAGGGAAGCTGCATCCGGATCGGTGGAAGTGGACAACGCCTGCATATTCACAAATCCTGCCAGCGCAGTAGGAGTGATGGACGCTTCTGCCCCTCCTGTGATCACCGCATCCGCATAACCGTGACGGATCATGCGCATGGCTTCTCCGATGGCATTGGAACCAGATGCACAGGCAGTGACCGCCGGCATGGCAGTGCCACGGCAGTCATGCCGGATGGCGATCATTCCGGCTGCCATATTGGCGATCATCATGGGAACAAACAAAGGAGACACCCGGCGGGGACCCTTTTCCAATAATTTGCTATGTTCCCGTTCAAATGTGCCAATGCCGCCAATGCCGGTTCCAAACCATACGCCGAACCGTTCCGGTTCTACAGTTCCTTCTATTCCACTCTCTTCCACTGCCTGCTGGGCAGCTGCCACAGCAAACTGGGTGTAACGGTCAGTCCGCAACACATCATTGACTTCCAGATATTCCTTCGGATCAAATCCCTTCACTTCTGCCGCCAGTTTTGCCTTTTGTTTGTCCGTATCACACAGTGTAATGGGACCGATTCCGTTTTTTCCGGCTTTCATGCCTTCCCATGTATCCTGCACGTGATTACCCAAAGGGGTGATGGCACCCATTCCGGTGACTACAACTCTTCTATTTTCACTCATGATTTCCTGTTCTCCTTACATGGCGATGCCGCCGTCTACCCGCAGCACTTCACCTGTGATATAATCTGCAGATGCCAGAAACGCCACTGCTTCTGCCACTTCCCTGGGCGTACCCATCCGTCCAAGAGGCACCTGGGCCAGCAGCGGATTGTCAGACTGATCCTGGGTCATATCCGTGGCAATAAACCCCGGGGCGATGGCATTACACCGGATCCCCTTTGGTGCCAGTTCTCTTGCCACTGACTTAGTCAGGCCGATGAGCCCGGCTTTGGATGCCGCATAATTGCACTGACCTGCATTGCCGATCAGACCGGAAACCGAGCTGATGTTGATGATACAGCCTTCCCGGTTTCTCAAAAACAACCCGGTACAGTGGCGGATCATATGAAACGCCCCCTTCAGATTGGTATCTAACACCGCATCAAAGTCTGCTTCCTTCATTCTGGCCACCAGACCGTCTCTGGTAATGCCTGCATTGTTCACCAGAATGTGTACCGTACCGAAATCTGCCTTGATCTGGGCCACGGTCTGCTTGACAATTTCAAAGTCTGCCACATTACACAGATAAGCCTGGGCCTTCACACCATACACTTCCTGACATTTGCGGCAAACCTGCTCTGCGGCAGAAACATTGCCGCTGTAAATGACTGCTATGTCCGCACCTTTTGACGCCAGCTCATAAGCGATGGCTTCCCCGATTCCCCGGGAGCCACCGGTTACAATGGCCACTTTTCCCTTTAACATGTCTCTGCCTCCGTGGATTTGGTTGTGTCTGCATCATGAGATGCTTCCATCTGTTTCAAATATGCGGTCATGGTACAGGCAGACACAGCCGGATCGATCTTCTGGATCATGCGGGTCAGCGTCTGGCCTGGTCCGATTTCAATAAACGTATCAATCCCCTCTGCGATCATGTTCCGGATGGTCAGTTCCCACTGTACCGGATTGCAGATCTGTTTCGACAGCAGTTCTACTTTGTTTTCTGTATAAGGTTCTGCTGTCAGATTGGAATACAGGGGAATGGTCTCCTGCTGCAGTGCTGCCTGTTTCAGTTCTTCGGCAAAAGCTTCTGCTGCTTTTTCCATAAACGGAGAATGAAATGCCCCTTTCACCTTCAGCGGAATGACTCTCCCCCCGGTCGCTCTCACATCCCCGGAAAACTCCGGCATCCGGTCAGACAAACCTGACACAGTGACCTGTCCGGGACAATTGAAATTCACCGGATACAGATCCGAATACCGGCTGCAAAGCTCCTGCACCTGTTCTGATGAAAGTTTCACCACTGCTGCCATGGATGTATCAAATTGTTCTGCTGCCTGCTGCATCAGTTCCCCTCGTCTGCACACCAGCCGGAAACCGGTGGCCGGGTCCATGACACCGGCGATGGTGGCCGCCACCACTTCTCCCAAAGAAAAACCTGCCACTGCATCCGGATGGATGCCTTTGTGCAGCAGGATCGATGCCCCTGCCAGTTCCATGGCGAACAGGCAGGGCTGTGTATTGTTTGTTTTCTTTAATTCTTCCTCTGTGCCGGAAAAGCACTGTGCAGATGTGCCCGGACGAATCTCGTCGCACAATGCATACACTGCTGCCGCTTCCGGGTACTGTCCGGCCAGTTCCTTTCCCATACCGGGATACTGGTCTCCCTGACCGGCACATACAAATGCTATTTTACCCATTTTGCTGCCTCCAGAAGGATCGGTTCTGCTTCCTCCATCACTTCTTTGATGATTTCCGCCGCCGGCTGTTCCTGTTTCACCATAGCGGCAATCTGTCCGGAAAGGAAACATCCCCTTTCGTTGTCTCCCTCCTGCACTGCCAGACGCAGTGCGCCTGTGGCAAATGCCTCTAATTCCTCATCCGGCATTCCACCATATTCTGCCTTGGCATATGCTCTGGCAAAAGGAGTCCGCAGACTGCGAACCGGATGTCCTAACCGTTTGCCGGTTACCATGGTACACAAATCTGTAGCCTTTAAGATCTTTTCCCGGTAAGCCGGATGAATGGTACATTCACAGGCGCTCAAAAAACGGGTTCCCATCTGGACACCCTGTGCCCCTAACATAAATGCTGCTGCCACCCCTCTGCCGTCTCCGATACCGCCTGCTGCCAATACCGGCAGGGTGGTAGCGTCGCAGATCTGTGGAACCAATACCATGGTGGTCAATTCTCCCACATGACCACCGCTTTCGCCTCCCTCTGCGATCAGAGCATCTGCCCCTAACCGGGTCATCAGCTTTGCCAACGCCACAGAGGCCACCACTGGAATCACTTTGATGCCGGCTTCCTTCCATGCTTTCATGTAATTGGCAGGATTTCCGGCTCCCGTGGTCACCACTTCTACTTTTTCTTCCACTACCAGTTTGGCAATGTCTTCTGCAAAGGGACTTTGCAGCATAATATTCACACCAATGGGATGCTTCGTCAGGGTTCTGGCAATCTCAATCTGTTCTTTCACATAAGAAGCAGGCGCATTGCCTGCTCCGATGATACCCAGACCGCCGCCTTCTGATACTGCTGCTGCCAGTCTGCCGTCCGCGATCCATGCCATCCCCCCCTGAAATACCGGGTAGGTGATGCCAAGCAGTTCACAAATTTCTGAACGTATCATGATGCCTGCTCCTGCTTGCTCTGGATAAACTTGTCCAGATCATCGATGGTTTCTACCTTCTGATCCAGCTCGATCTCAATGCCGATCTCGTCTTCCAGACTCATCAGCAATTCTACTGTATCCAGAGAATCAATTCCCAGCTCAGAGAACTTGCTCTCCGGCTTTACCTCTGCCACATCACAACCAGTACGTTCCGCAACAATCCGTGCAATAGACTCAAAATACATATTGAATACCTCACTTTTTCTCTCTATCTCAGCATATGACGCTGTTGATCGGATTTATTATACAAAGGGTGAGTTCCGAACAGATTCCTTCTGCGTTCCTTTTCCGTTCCAAAACACAAAAAAAGAGGAAACTGTCATACCGCTTCCTGCTCTCATCCTTCTGACTGGAAAGTCGATCTGTCGTTCCTCTTTTTTATCTCTATTTTACAGACAACTGCCTACACATCCGCAAACAGTTTCTTCTTCCGCTCGATCATCTCCTCTATTCTGTCCATATAGTTATGAATATCCTTTACATTTTCACACCGCTCGATCCGGTCTCCAAACACCGCTTTGGTGGTGGCACCGGCTCCCAATGCCACGATGGTCTGCTTTTCCTCCATAATCAGGATGTTGTAAATCCCTGCCTTGCCCGGCTTGGCATAGCCTACATTTTCCAGATTGCCGGACATATTCTTCTGCCGGTACAGATAGTAAGGTTCCAATCCCAGCATGCGGGCATAACGCTCTGCCACAGCCATCATCTCATCGGAGTTCTCCATGTGATACTGGCTGTAATCTGCTTTGGCAGTATTCAATCTGGCGGCCCGCTTCACTGCCAGAGAATGGACAGTGATGTTATCCGGTGCCAGCTCTGCAAGGGCCTGCATGGTATGTTCCACATCTTCCACTGTTTCATCCGGCAGTCCTAAGATGATATCCATATTGATGTTGTCAAGTCCTGCTTCTCTGGCCATCTGATACACCTGGCGGATCTGTGCTACGGTATGCTGTCTGCCGATGATCTTCAATGTCTCATCTTTCATGGTCTGGGGATTGATGGAGATCCGGCTGATGCCCTGCCGCTTGATTACTTCTAACTTTTCTCTTGTAATACTGTCTGGTCTGCCTGCCTCTACCGTAAACTCCTGTAACCAGGTCAGATCAAAACTTTCCTTTACCTTCACGATCAAACGTTCTAACTGGTCCGCTTCCAGCGTGGTGGGCGTTCCGCCGCCGAAATAAATGGTGTTTAATTTTTTGTCTGCAAACGCCTCTGCCACATAGTCGATCTCCCGGAATACACAATCCAGATAGGCATCTACCTGACTGCGCCATTTACCGATGGGATAGGAAGTAAAAGAGCAGTACAGGCAGGTGGTGGGGCAAAAGGGAATGCCGATATACAGGCTGTATCCGTTCTGATAATCAATATCTTTCAAAATCTCCATTTCCCTGTGGGCAATTTCCAGACTGAGAACCGCCTTCTCCTCACTGCAAAAATATGCTTCTCTGTAGTGGGTCAGAATGTCTTCGTCTGATGCCCCCTGCTCTGCCATGGTCATGGCGATCTTCGTGGGACGGATCCCGGTCAGACTGCCCCAGGGCAGGGTATGACCGGTCAGGTCGCACAACAGGGTATAGACTGCCCGTTTCACCACATTTTTGCCTTCTTTGTGATGCTGTAAAGAAAAATCCGGTGTCCTTTTCTGACAGATTACCTGCATCTGTTGACTACTGGTAGTTTCCTCCGTAAAAGATTCCAAATCCGAAGCATGCTTCTCCTTTCTTTCGGAATGCGCGTATGCTTCTTTATCTTCCCAAAAATCAGACCGTTCTCTCCATGTTACCTCTGCCCCTGTTTTTGTATAAAAAACAGACAGACAGGCAGATAACTCCTCCTGTCCATCCTTCTCCCCGCCGACGAATGCCTTTAACGGTACTCCCGGAAAAAAGGACATCAGCAGGGGACGAATATCCTGTTCATAATAAGGTTGATTCAACTCAATTCCAATCATATCTACCGTTTCCTTATCTCACGTTGTTTGAAACCATCACGCTTTTCCATATGTTCTCAAACATTGCCGTATGTGTTTCATCAGGATTTTTATCACACCCCGTTACTTGCAGTAGGGCACCACCGGATTGTACTGCTTCTCATAACGGATGGTGGTCGGTTCGTTGTGTCCCGGATAAACCTTTGTCTCCTCCGGCAGCACAAACAACCGGTTCCGAATGGAAAGAATCAGACTTCTTGTGCTGGATGTGGGAAAATCAGTCCGCCCTACAGACTGACAAAACAGGGTATCCCCTGACAGCAATACCCCCTCTTCTGCAATGTAGTAACAGCAGCTTCCTATGGTATGCCCTGGTGTGGCAATCACCTGAATGTCGAATCCAGCCAATTCCAGATGTTCCTGATCTCTCACCCAGTGATCTGCCTGCATACTATAAGAGATGCCTGCAAATCCATAAGATAGATTGGCTTCCGGGTCTGCCATCAACTCTGCCTCTGTCTCATAGGCATAAACCGGTATCTGATAGGCAGTGCTGACCTGCTTTGCCGCCATCATATGGTCGAAATGTCCATGAGTCAGAAGCACTGCCACAGGATTGATGCCAAGCCGTTCCACTTCTTCCGCAATCCGGCCTGCCTGATCTGCCGGATCTACAATCAGTGCCTGCCTGGTTTCCTGATGCCAGACCAGATAACAGTTGGTGGCAAGAGGACCTAACACCAGTGATTTTATTTTACAATGTTCCATAGCACTCCTTCATTTTAAAGAATTTACAGACCAAGCCATAACGCATATGATTCACTCATATCCATCAACGTCCAATACTCCGCTCAATGTCAATAATTCCCTTGATACTTCGCAATTGATTCATGATTCTGCCCAGCTCGTTCGTACCACGAATTTCAAAACTGACCACTACCTTGGAAATATTATTTTTCGTCACACGGCAATCTCCCCAATTGGTGATATTCACCTTCTGTTCATCAAACATACGGGTAATGTCTGCCAGCAAGCCATGGCGGTCTTCTGCATAAATATTGATTTCTACTTCAAACCGGGTATCTTCTCCCAATAGCGTCTCATCCCAAGATGCATCGATCAGACGATACCGTTCTGTTTCGCTGAGATTGATGATATTCACACAATCGGTTCGATGCACGGTAATGCCTCTGCCTCTGGTGATGAATCCCACGATCTCATCTCCCGGTACCGGAGAACAGCACTTGGAAAAATGCACTGCCACATCTCTCGTTCCATGCACCACGATACCGCCCTTGTTGTGACGCTTGGAATTCTGTGGCGTCTTTTTGATGCTGTCCAATACATCCTGATCAGACATGGGCACTTTATTTTTCTTTTTGTACTCGTCATACAGACGATTCACGACCTGTCCTTCTTTCAGACCGCCGTGTCCCACTGTAGCCAGCAGCGTTTCCCAGTTCTGGAACCCAAACTTGCTCAGTGCTGCCTTTTGATATTCCGGCTTATTGATCTCCAGATAATCAATGGATTTTGTCTTACAGTACGTCTGCAGCAGTTCTCTCCCTTTGGACACATTGGTTTCTTTGTCCTGGGCCTTGAACCATTGGTTGATCTTAGACTTGGCCTGACTGCTCTTGGCTATGCTCAGCCAGTTGGCTTTTGGGGTTACATTCTGGGAAGTGATGATCTCCACCCAGTCTCCGTTTTTTAATACATAATCAAATGGTACTACTTTTCCGTTGACCTTGGCTGTGGCCATCCGGTTTCCTACTGCCGAGTGAATGCTGTAAGCAAAATCCAGCGGGGTAGAACCTGCCACCAGATCTTTCAGATCCCCTGCCGGTGTAAAACAGTATACCCGATCTGAAAACAGATTCAGGTCACTTTTGATCATGGACATGAATTCTTCATTGCTGGAATTCTGCTGCCATTCCAAAATCTCCCGCAGCCAGCTTAACTTCTTCTCTTCTTCTTTCTGATCCACTGCACCGGATCCCTTTTCCTTGTACTTCCAGTGGGCTGCAATACCATACTCTGCAATCTGGTGCATCTCCTCTGTACGGATCTGAATCTCAAACAGTCTTCCATGCCCCATCAGTGTAGTATGAAGAGACTGGTAATGATTCGGCTTTGGCATGCTGATATAGTCTTTGAACCGTCCCGGCAAAGGCTTGTACATATCATGGATCACACCCAGCGCTGAATAACAATCATTCTTTTTCTTCACGATGATCCGCACTGCAAAAATATCATAGATCTGATCCAGTGTCTTGTTCTGCTTGAGCATCTTTTTGTAAATACTGAAGAAATGTTTCACACGACCTTTTACAGAGACAATTTCCAGTCCCTCTTCTTTCATGGCAGCTTCCACTTCCGCAATGATCGTATTGATAAACTGCTGTCTCTCTTCTCTGGTATCTTCTAACTGTGTCTCCAAAGATTGGTATACATCCGGATACAGATACTGCAGTGCACGGTCATCTAACTCCGTCTTGATTTTAGAAATACCTAGGCGGGCTGCAATAGGAGAGAAGATATCGATGGTTTCTCTGGATTTTTCAATCTGTTTCTCCGGAGACTGGTACTGCATGGTCCGCATATTGTGCAGACGGTCTGCCAGCTTGATCAAGATGACACGAATATCCTGTGCCATAGCCATAAACAGTTTGCGCAGGTTTTCCGCCTGCATCTCTGACTTAGCGTCCTCTTTGGACACTTCGCCTCTATCCCATTTTACCTTGGTCAGCTTGGTGACCCCATCTACCAACAGTGCAATTTCCGGACTGAACTCCTGCTCCAATTCCTCTAATGTCATAGTGGTATCTTCCACCACATCATGCAGCAATCCGGCAACGATGGTTTCCTTGTCCAGCTGCAGTTCTGCTAGTATGATGGCCACGCAGATCGGATGAATGATATACGGTTCTCCTGATTTCCGCTTCTGGTCTTTGTGTGCTTCCTTTGCAATACTGTACGCCTTGCGCACCATACTCAGATCATCAGACGGATGATACTTGAGGATTGTTTGTTCTAGAGTCTGATACAAATCGTCAGGCTCTGTAAAATCCGGCGGCATCTGAATTGTTGCATCCGGTCGTTCCAGTTTTAAAAATTGCTGCATCCCATTTCCTTCATCAGCCATATCGCTCACCCCATTCTGCTTTGTGCTTTATTTGCCTTCGTAAGTAATGACAGAAGATACCGGATATCCTTCCAGACGTTTTCTGCCTTCCAATCCTGCCAGTTCCATCAGGAAACAAATGTGTACCACTTCCCCACCTAAGGATTCTACCATTTTGATGATCGCCTCAATGGTACCGCCTGTGGCAATCAGATCATCAATGATGACCACTTTCTGTCCCGGTTTGATGGCATCTTTGTGCATTTCCAGTGTGGCACTGCCATATTCCAGTTCATAGGTCATTTCAATGGTTTCACAGGGCAGCTTGCCCTTCTTTCGAACCGGTACAAATGCCTTTTTTCTCTCATACGCCACAGGCATCCCAAAAATAAATCCTCTGGATTCCGGTCCCACTACTACATCGAACTCCACTCCTTCCAGAGCCTTTAAAATGCCCTGAATAGACAACTGCAATCCATCCGGGTCCTGTAACACGCTGGTCACATCCCGGAAAATAATACCCGGTTCCGGAAAATCCGGAATGCTTCTCACATAGTCCTCCACGTTTTTCATATGTCATTCCTCACTTTCTTTTATCCATAGGCAGCTGTCATGTCATAGGCGCATGCCAGCACTTGATTGTTTACAGTATAGCATCCTACTGTGGGATTCTGCAATAGTTTTGTATGACAATCTGCAACGTTTTCACTCCACGAAATTCGTTGACAGAGGGATAATAGGTAAATGCCAGATCTACCCTGTTTTGTCTACCCTGATAAAGGGCTTCTAGCTGGTCGATGCCATACTCCTGCTGTACAAATGTATTCCACTTTTCAATATTCCCAAAATACAATGCTTCTATGACTGCTCCCTGCCGGTTCCTCACCTGTAATTTCAGTACATTCCGGTTTTTCCCCAATATATTGCCCTTTAAGATGGCAAAATGCTGTTCTGCAAACAGGGGTTTGGGATTACCCTTTCCAAATGGCTCCAGCAGTTCTAACTGGTCAATTAGTTCCTCTGTAATATACTGCACCGGCAATGGCGCATCGATCCGCACCACAGGGACCAGATCCGCCTCTTCCAGTCCACAGTCCTGGTTCAGTCCTTGCCGCAGCAATGGCAGATTTTCTTCCGGCAAAGACAATCCGGCTGCCATGGGATGTCCTCCAAACCGGCTGAGCAGATGTCCCCACGGCACCAGCTTTCCATACATATCGTAGCACTCAATGGAACGCCCCGATGCCTTTAATCCCTCTGCGGCGTCGGTAAATACATACACTGGGCGATGGTAGGTTTCCCGAATCCGCCCGGCAATGATGCCCACCAGACTTTCATGACAACCATGAAGTCTGACACAGAGCACCTTATCTGCTGTCAAACCTTCCTGCTCAATCTGTTCTATGGCCTGTTCCACTCCTTTTAAGGTCATATCTTTCCGCTCATCATTCAGGGCTTTCAGCCGTTCTGCCTTTTCCATGGCAGCCGCTTCTTCTGTCTCCATCAAGAGGGAAAGGGCGGTCTGTACTGTTTCCAGGCGACCTGCCGCATTGAAGCAGGGCCCGATGACAAATCCGATGTGATAGGCACTGATGGTTCTCCCTTCCAGTCCCACTGCCTTGATGATGGCAGCCAGACCAGTCTTTTGGGTCGCCGATAAGCGCCGCAGACCTTCCTTTACCAGGATTCGATTTTCCCCCTGTAAGTCCATCACATCTGCTACGGTAGCAATGGCCACATACTCTAACAAGTCATACAGTTCTTCCTTTGGGATACCTGCCCGTTCATACAGCACCTGTATCAGCTTATAGGCCACCCCTGCACCACACAGACAGGGAAATGGATATGTACAGTCCGGCTGTTTGTGATTGACGATGGCATCTGCCGGCGGATAATGGTATACCCTTTTGCCCTCTTCCTCGGAAAACAGCACCTCATGATGGTCGGTCACCACTACGGTCAATCCCTGCTCTTTGGCATAGGTCACCGCATCAAATGCCGCAATGCCATTGTCACAGGTCAGGATCATACCGGAGCCTTTTTCTACCGCTTCATCTACCATTCGTCTGTTCAGTCCATATCCTTCCGATACCCGGTCCGGTGTATCTAATACCACCTTTCCGCCTAATCTGCGGATACCGGTCCACAATACCATGCTGGCAAAAATCCCGTCATCATCAAAATCACTTGCCACTGTAATCTGTATGTCCTGTTGAATGGCTCCCTCCACCAGATCTGCCGCTTTTTTCATATCCTTAAACAACAGGGGATCATGCAAATCTTCCATGGTTCCATACAAATAATTTTGTATGTCCTGCTCTTCTGTCACATCCCGGTTTCGAATCAGCCTTGCAAGCAATGGACTGATCTGAAACTTCGTGCCAATTTCCTGAAAATCTGCCCGCTTTGTGGTCAATACCCACTTTTCTTTCATTACATATGCTCCATTTCTATCTCATAAATATTCCTGCTTCTGCATCGTTTCAGATTGTATTTGCCAGACGGGTGTGCTAAAATAGCTACAGAAAAAAGTGCATATTCTGTGCCCAAACCATATTTCATCATCAAAATGGTATTAGGCAATACCAGGTAATATACAGGAAAGGAGTTTTATGTACGCTTCCCTTACTGGTTTTCTTCACCGAAACTATAGAATCGGGGCCGTTTTGATTGCCTCATTTTTCTTATGTATGTGCAATGGCTGTTCCAATTCCAGGACAGCCGTGGACACTGCCACTTTATTTTCCACCGTTGACACGAAAAAGTATAGCATTTATGACACTTCCGGTCAATTCACTTCCGGTGCGGTGGTGTCTGCCTATAAGATTTCTTCTGAGGATCTGTGGATCGAATACTACGTTCTGCCTTCCGTGGAGCAGGCATCCAAGGCATTTCAGAACAACAAAGACACGTTCCGGCAGGCAGTTCCTGCCCTGTCTGAGCCCACTGCTATCTTAAAAGGCATGCAGGAAACCACAGCAACGATTCCTTACTATGA
This sequence comes from Lachnospiraceae bacterium, assembly GCA_017457865.1. Lineage (GTDB taxonomy): Bacteria > Bacillota > Clostridia > Lachnospirales > Lachnospiraceae > UBA2942. The sequence continues at coordinate 46,369 of JAFTGN010000101.1, forward strand.
AGATACGGTCTCCGGCAGCAACTATGAGCGGTATGCACTGCTCACGGAAGACAATTACTATGTGGTATCCCGCATCGACACCACACTGGTATACATTTCCACTGCCAGAAAGAATCTGAAAGCCGCAAACCGGTTTTTAAAGTCGATTGGATATTATTAAAGACAGCCATCTGGTCTTTTCCCAAAACCAGATGGCTGTCTTTTTATGCTCTTGCGTATGCGTACAATCCGTTTTCTCCCACGTCTAACACTATGGTATCTCCCTGGTGTACTTCTCCACCCAGAATCATCCGGGCTGCCAGTGTTTCCACATGCTTCTGCAAATACCGTTTCAACGGTCTTGCGCCATAGACAGGGTCATACCCCTGTTCCGTTACATAATCACGGGCTGCTTCTGTCAGTTCAATGGTCAGTTCCTTTTCTGCCAGACGTTTGTTCACATCTGCAATCAGTAATGTAATGATGCCTCTGATATTTTCTTTGGTCAGCGGCTTAAACAGAATCGTCTCATCCAGACGGTTCAAAAACTCCGGACGGAAATGTGCCCGCAGCTGGCTCATGACCTGTGCCCTTGCCTCTTCGCTGATGTTGCCATCTCCGTCAATGCCGTCTAACAGGAACTGGGAACCGATGTTAGAAGTCATAATCAGGATGGTATTCTTAAAGTCCACGGTACGTCCCTGTGAGTCGGTGATTCGTCCATCATCGAGTACCTGCAACAGTACATTGAACACATCCGGATGGGCCTTCTCTACCTCGTCAAATAATACCACCGAATAAGGCTTTCTGCGGACTGCCTCTGTCAGCTGTCCACCTTCATCATATCCTACATATCCTGGAGGCGCTCCAATCAGACGGGATACGGAATGTTTCTCCATGTATTCACTCATGTCGATTCGCACCATGTTGGATTCATCATCAAACAGGTTGTATGCCAGTGACTTTGCCAGTTCCGTCTTACCGACACCGGTCGGACCTAAGAACAGGAAAGAACCGATTGGCTTACTGGGGTCTTTGATGCCAGCTTTGGAACGGATGATGGCTTCGCTGACCAGTTCTACCCCTTCTTCCTGTCCGATGACACGCTCATGAAGGGCATCTGCTAAATGCAGGGTCTTATTCCGCTCTGTCTCATTGAGCTTTGCCACCGGAATACCGGTCCATCTGGAAATGATCCGACCGATTTCCTCCTCTGTCACGCTCTCTCTTACCAGAGACAGTTCCTGATTCTTTACATTGGCTTCCTCTGCCGCCAGCTGCTGCTTCAAAGCAGGAAGCTTGCCATACTGCAACTCCGCGGCTTTGTTCAAATCATAGGACTGCTGGGCCTGGGCAATCTGACGGTTCACTTCCTCGATTTCCTCTCTCAAGTGGCTCAGATGCTCCACAGAATGCTTTTCATTGTCCCACTGGGCCTTCATACCGGCAAACTGCTCCCGAAGCTCTGCCAGTTCCTTTTGCAGCGTCTCTAACCGTTCTGCGCTCAGATGATCGGTCTCTTTCTTCAACGCCGCCTCCTCAATTTCCAGCTGCATGATTTTTCTGCTCAGTTCATCCATCTCGGCAGGCATGGAATCCATCTCGGTCTTGATCATGGCACAGGCTTCATCTACCAGGTCGATGGCCTTATCCGGCAGGAACCGGTCAGAAATGTAACGGTTGGACAAAGTTGCCGCAGAAACCAGCGCCCCATCGGTAATCTTCACTCCATGGAACACTTCATACCGTTCCTTAATGCCCCGCAAAATGGAAATGGTGTCTTCTACGGTAGGCTCATCCACCAATACCGGCTGGAACCGACGCTCTAAGGCAGGGTCTTTCTCAATGTACTTCCGGTATTCATCCAGTGTGGTGGCACCGATACAGTGCAGTTCTCCTCTGGCCAGCATGGGCTTTAACATGTTGCCTGCATCCATGGCACCGTCCGTCTTGCCAGCCCCTACGATCAGGTGCAGCTCATCAATAAACAGGATGATCTGTCCATCGCTTTTTCGCACTTCCTCTAAGACTGCTTTCAAACGTTCCTCAAACTCTCCTCTGTACTTAGCGCCTGCCACCAGTGCCCCCATATCCAGAGAAAAGATTTTCTTCTCCTTCAATCCTTCCGGCACATCCCCTCTGACGATTCGCTGTGCCAGTCCCTCTACTACCGCAGTCTTACCGACGCCAGGTTCTCCAATCAGCACCGGATTGTTCTTGGTCTTACGGGAAAGGATCCGGATCACATTTCGGATCTCGCTGTCTCTGCCGATGACCGGATCTAACTTCTGGTTTCTGGCCTTCTCCACCAGATCCTGTCCATACTTAGACAATGTGTCATAGGTCGCTTCCGGATTGTCACTGACCACCTTCTGGTTGCCTCTCACCGTAGACAATGCCTGTAAGAAACGCTCTCTGGTCAGTCCAAACTCCCGGAACACTTCCTTCATCTTCTGGTTTGGCTGCTTCAACATAGAAAGGAACAGATGCTCCACGGAAACATATTCGTCTCCCATGGCCTTGGCTTCGTCTTCTGCATTGATCAATACCTGATTCAGTGCATTGCTCAGGTACTTCTGTCCATTGCCGGCAACCTTCACATCCCCCTCGATGACCTGCTCCACTCTATCTGTAAAATAAGGCAGCTGAATCTCCATCTTGGTGATCAGCTTGCCAATCAGACCATCCTCCTGCTTCAATAAACTGTAAAGCAGATGCTCCTGGTCAATCTCCTGATTTCCATACTCATAGGCCAGCTTTTCACAACTCTGCACAGCCTCTAATGATTTCTGTGTAAACTGATTGATGTTCATATGCGACCTCACTTTCCTATCACAACTGTTTTCCCAGACAACTTTGTCATTTTATGCTGTTTATCTGTTCTATTGGATATATAACAATAATAACACTTTTTCTGTGTTTGTAAAGTACTTTAGAAAAATTTTATGTTCTTATTATACAATACATGATTTCGCCCCATTATTCTGATTCTGAACGATAACTGTTTGAATTTCTACTGTTTAGACATGTCTCATCTCCCTTGACTATTCCTTTCCGAAAGCATACAATGAAAGGCAAGAATATACTGGAGGTTATCACTGTTATGAATCCCACCACAACCATTGCTGCCATTGAATCCATTCGCAGCAACATACAAAAGGTTATCATTGGAAAAGAAACGGTCATAGACCTGATCTTAACTTCCCTGATTGCCGGCGGTCATATCCTGCTAGAAGATGTACCCGGCACCGGTAAGACCGTCATGGCTAAGTCTCTGGCAAAGTCTGTTTCCGGTGTATTCAGCCGGATTCAGTTCACCCCGGACCTGCTGCCCTCTGATGTGACCGGATTGAATTACTTCAATCAAAAGGCAGGTGAGTTTGTATTCCGGGAAGGACCGGTATTCTGCAACATTTTGTTGGCAGACGAGATCAACCGTGCCACCCCTCGTACCCAGTCTGCCTTGCTGGAATGTATGGAAGAAAAGCAGGTAACGGTAGATGGGGTGACCCGTCAGCTGGCACAGCCATTTTTTGTCATTGCCACCCAGAACCCCATTGAAACATCTGGTACATTTCCTCTGCCGGAAGCCCAGCTAGACCGATTTCTCATGCAGCTTTCTATGGGAACGCCTTCAAAAGAGGAAGAACTGGCGATCTTAGAACGCTTCATGGCAGCACAACCACTGGAAACTTTATCTCCGGTCTGCACCACTGAAGAACTGATTGGATTACAGCAGGCATATCCTTCTGTTTATGTCCATCCCTCTCTTCTGTCCTATATCGCCGACCTGGTACAGGCAAGCCGCAGTCACAACCAAGTGGTCACTGGGGTCAGTCCACGTGGCACACTTGCTTTGTTAAAGGCAGTACAGGCGTATGCTATGATTCAAAACAGAGATTATGTGGTTCCAGAAGACATCAAAACCGTTGCCGTACCGGTCATGGCACATCGGCTGGTCATCAACCGTGGATACGGCAGTCTTTCATCTGGCAGACAGATCATCGAATCTCTCTTAGAGACTGTACCTCTGCCCACAGAGGATTGGAGCCGCCCATGATGCTTCTCCTTCTTTTAGTGACAGCTGGTTTGCTTTATCTGTTGGAACAGGCTCTGTACCGGCATCTGTGGTGTCGAAATCTGACTGCTTCCATCCGGTTTCAAAAAGAACCAGTGGTAGAGGGAGGCACCGGTGAATTATATGAAGTGGTGACCAACCAGAAGCTTTTACCTCTGCTAGTTTTAAATGTAAAATTTTTATTCCACCGGAATCTGTCTTTTTCACAGATGGAAAATACAACTGTGTCCGATTACTGCTACCGCAATGATATTTTTTCATTGCTATGGAACCAGAAAATCACCCGTACTTTGAAAATCCAGTGCAACAAGAGAGGTTATTACACCATTACTCGGATGGATCTGATTTCCACAGATTTGTTCATGTCCACAAGATTGCTGATGAATACGGTACAGGATACTGAACTGTATGTTTATCCCGGACCGGTAGACGAAAGCCGACTGGATGTGCCTTTTCGCAAGATCATGGGCACCGTCACCAGCAGGCGGTTTTTATATCCCGACCCATTCGCATTCAAAGGAATCCGGGATTATCTGCCTACCGACCCCCTTGGCAGTGTAAACTGGAAAGCATCTGCCCATACCGGCAATCTGATGGTCAATACTTACGATTCCACTTCTTCTCAGGAAGTGATGCTGTTTCTGGATCTGGCAGATGAAACCATCTGGCAGGAAGAAGCCCTTCATGAAGAAAGTATCCGAATCGCAGCTGCCCTGGCAGTTCGCTTTCTGAATGCAGGCATTCCCATTCGTATGGTATGCAATGGACGGGATGTGGTCACTGGAGAGGTTCTGACACTGCCTGCCGGCACCGGCAGACAGCAGATTGCGGAACTGAACCGCTGCCTTGCCCGCATTGATTTGCAAAAGGAATGTGTGCCCATACAGCCGTTTCTGGAAGAAACCCTGTTTCACACATTCACAACGGTACCGCTCTCTATCGTCATCAGCACCTGCCAGAACAAGCTGGCTCCTGTGGCCCTGAGACTTTCTGAAATTTCTGACATATACTGGATTCTTCCCATGCACCCGACCACGGAGCAAACTGTTTTTTCTGAGAAACGTCTGGACATCATTCCATGGATATATGAAATATAAAAGGAGGTGGTCATATGATATCACAAAAATGGATTCTGGCACTTCGACTGCTCTGTGCTACTTTGATGATGGCATGCATCTGCTGTACGGTCACTGCCTGGATTCACCCTGATCTGGCGTCCAATCTGCGGTGTCTGTATGTGGTTCTGCCCATTTTGTGCTGTACCCTGATCACACGAAACAGCAGTAGCCTTTTGCTGTTTCTCGGTACCTCCACTCTGATGACGGCTGGCACCTTTCTCCTATCTGATGCCGGTGCAGAACGTGTGCTATTTACCGGATGTACCATTGCCATCTGCGGCACATTTTTGTTTGGAAAAGCACATCATACCGAATGTATTTTGTTGCAGCCACATGGAGCAGCTCTGGGATTGTTCATTGGGATGTATCTGGTTGGAAGCACCCAGCAGTTTTCCATACTGTGTCTTTTGGCACATTATTTTACCATTGTGTTTTTGCTGATGCTGCTTCTGTATTCTAATCTGACCAACTTTCAGGATTTTGTACAGAAAAACTTTCAGTCTGCCCATCTGCCCTTTGACCGCATCCGCAGCGTCAATCGACTGCTATTGACCGTAACCACGATTGTGACGGCATTGATTCTGTTTGCCATGCCGGTATCAGGCTTTGGTGGACTTGCTTCTCTTTTGAAGAAGGGACTTATTTTTCTGCTGCGGCCTGTGTTCGCCTTCTTGAGCCGTTTTGGTGCAGATGAATTGCCACCTGTAGAAACAGAAGCACCAGATTTTGAAATGCCACTGGCACCGGTTCCTGAATTAGAAGCAGGCGAATCCAGCATTGTCTGGGAACTGATCAGCCGCATTTTTATTGTTCTCTGTATGGCCTGTTTCCTTGCCGGACTCTTTTACCTGCTCCGGCTTTTCCTTAAAAACTATCACAGCAATTCAGAAAAAGAGGAAGACAAAGTGGAATTTCTGAACCGAAACATCAAAACCACTTCCATCAAACCGGAAGTGGCAAATGCTGTGCTGCCCCGCAGAAGTTCTGATCCGAACATACAGATTCGCAGGCAGTACAAAAAGCAGATTTTAAAAAATCAGCCTTCCACAGATGGCACTGACTTACTGAACAGGACAAACTGGAAAACCCGTTTGGGAAACTGGTTTCATCCATCCGGCACAAAATTGCCAAAAGTTTCTCATACACCCTCACAATTAGAGGAAGAGAGCGGTATATCTGATGCATTCCTGCACAAACTATATGAACAAGCCCGCTATAGCAAACAAGGCTGTACACCTGATGATGCCCGGGCATATCAGACCCATGTAAACAACCAGTCATAACTGTGCAGTTTCTTAACATTACAGAATATTCCGTACAACTGCACAAACACATAAAACAACTATATTTCAGAAATGGAGATGAAACAATGATTTCTTTATTAATTGGTACTATTCTCTGCGCCACTGACCTGTGGTGCAAGGAACAAATTGATCACAAACATCCTGCTGTTGCACGTACTCTGCACCGGCTGCCCCGCAAATTTGCCAAAGACAAGTTCCGCATTGACTGTGTCCACAACAAGGGGCTGTTCTGCAACCTGTTTGAGACCTGTCCCATGGTTTCCAAACTATTATCGGTACTGATGCTTGCTGTCGTAGCAGTAATAGGGATTCCCTGCTGTCTGTTTGGACTGGGCAGTTTTTTAACCCGTCTTGGCTTTGGATTGGTTCTTGGCGGAGGGATGAGTAACACCATTGACCGCTTCAAAAAAGGATATGTGGTAGATTACCTGAATATTCGCATCTGGAAACCGTTGCGGAAGATCTACTGTAACCTAGGGGATTTCGGCGTATTTTTGGGCTGTCTTTTGCTGCTGATTTCCTCCCTGTTCTCCGGTCGCCGCAAATAATTTCAGAAACACAGCTGAAACTTTTTTACCATCCAAAAAGCCTCTGTCAAACAGTTCTTGCAATTTCCTGCATCTGTTTGTCAGAGGCTTTTGACTTTATGAGTTTTTATTGTACGTCCATGCTGTATAAACTTTTACTTCTCTATATCATATATTATTTTGTAATTACAAATCCCGCATAAGCAGATTCCAGTCCATGTTCTGTAGAATCCAGACCTTCTACTTCTTCGAACTCTTCTACTCTCAGTCCGATGGTCTTCTTGAGAATCAGGAATGCAATGGTAATGGTAATGGCAGTCCATGCAACGACCGTTACCAACCCTGTCAGCTGAATCCCCAGCAGCTTGAAACCACCGCCATAGAACAAACCAGTCAATTCGCTTTCTGGTGCGGAAGTCGTTGCAAATAAACCAACCGCAATGGTTCCCCAGATACCGTTGACACAGTGTACCCCAACAGCACCAACCGGATCATCAATATGCAGTACATTGTCTAACAGCCATACACCAAAGTATACCAGCAGACCTGCCACAGCGCCGATCACCATGGCACCAAACGCATCTGTCACATCACAAGGTGCAGTAATTGCCACCAGACCTGCCAAAGACGCATTCAGACACATGGATACATCCGGCTTGCCGTTCTTCACCCAGGTAAAGACCATGCAGACAAAAGTTGCAATCGCCGGTGCAATGGTGGTAGTTACGAAGATAGATGCCAACTGGTCACTTGTCACTGCTGCTGCACCGTTAAATCCGTACCAGCCAAACCACAGAATGAATACACCAAGTGCACCAAATGAAATAGAGTGTCCTGGAATGGCGTTTGGTGTTACCTTTCCATTCTTCTTAGAGAACTTTCCAATACGAGGACCAACCAGTGCCGCGCCAATCAATGCAGAAACACCGCCAACGGTATGAATGGCACAAGAACCTGCAAAATCATGGAATCCCATCTGCGCCAGCCAGCCACCTCCCCAAATCCAATGTGCTTCAATTGGATAAATGACTGCGGAAATGACTGCGGAATAAATACAGTAAGATAAAAACTTGGTTCTTTCTGCCATTGCACCGGATACGATGGTAGCGGTGGTTGCACAGAATACAAGATTAAATACAAATCCAGACCAGTCAAATCCACTATAGTCTGTAAAAATAGAAAGACTCAGCTTTCCACAAAAACCTGCCACATCTGTGCCCAGTAAGAGATGATAACCAAGGAAAATAAATACCACCGTACCAATACAGAAGTCCATCAGATTCTTCATAATAATGTTACCGGTATTCTTGGCTCTGGTAAAACCAGCCTCTACCATCGCAAAACCACACTGCATAAAAAATACCAATGCAGCACCAATCAGAAACCATACGCTAAATACAGAATCCATACTCAGTTCCTCCTCGTCAAAAAAACTAGTGCATATCGATAGCCTTATGTAAGTAAATTTTTATGCAACAAACTATTAGAACAAGTTATTACATAAAAAGAAAAGCGCCGCACCAGACCACTTTTGTGACTGGTTACAGCGCCTTTGCTATAGTCCATATTTTAGAACTGTTTTTTTCTTTTGTCAACGGAAATTATAAAGAAAAAATAAATTTTCTGTTTTGTGAAATCTATTTCCTTCTTTTCCTTTGCTTTTGTGCATTTTTCTCATAACGAATTCCCACCACTTAAAACCAGTCCAATGATACCATACCACATCATATGATGGTCAGCACTTCAAAAGTACGATACAGATCCAATGCGCCATATCCCCATTCCTGATTGGGGTATGCTCTGCCGGCACTGCGTTGTGCCCCCCGCACCAGATAAGCAGATGCCTCCACCGTATTCATATTGATGGAATTGTACCGGATCACCGCCCATTCTAACAACAGCGCACAGGCGCCTGCCATCAGTGCAGTGGCGATACTGGTACCGGTCTGGTATCCGTAGAATCCTGCCGGTTCTACTCCATATACCTCTACTGCCGGTGCTACCATGGTAGGTTTCACAATCCCAAATACATTAAATCCTCTTCCGGAATTCAGATAGATGCTCCTGTCCCGATGCTGGTATCCTCCTACCGTCAGCACACGCACTGCATTGCCCGGCTCCGTCACCGTCACATCCGGCCAGGGACGCAAAAACACCGTATTGCCTCTCAAAAAATCCTGAATGGGAATCCACATATGAAAATCCCCTTCTGTCCCTAACCGCTGTTCCACCTGAATCTGCCAGATGCCCGGTGTGGGACTTCGAAACCGAAACTGTACCATAAAGACCCCAGACCTGTCTTCTGCCACTTCATAATCCACGGCCACCACCGTATCTTCAAATACAAAATTCAAAATCTGGCTGCTGCCCTGCCGCCCCGGCAGTTTGGGCACGGTTTCTCCGGTGGGAGATTGCAGGGTAATTTGATAAATCTCTGTAGACTGTGCCCAAAACTCCATGGTAAATCCTGTTTCCATAGGGTCTACCCGCAGTTCCACTACATCACGAGACACACCTAAATTCAACTTTCCGTAGTAATGACTGCTTCTGCCGCCCTCATTTCCGGCACAGGCACAGATGATCCGCTGGGGCAGTCCGGCAATCTCCGTCAGCATCTCCGCCAATGGACTGGTTCCGGCATGCTGCCCCTGATTGCTGCCCAGTCCAATACACAACACAAGGGGCTGTTTCCTTCTTTGCGCCAGCTGCTGCAAAAACATCACCCCTGCCATAATGTCGTTTTCCTGATAAGCCGGCACATCCTCCGGAATCTGAAAATACGTACGCAGATAGGACTTTGCCTGTTTCAGTTTCACCACTGCCAGATCCGCCTCCGGTGCTGCACCAATGAAATCTGCCCGTGCATCCTCCCCTCCTGCTGCCACTGATGCCAGAAATGTACCATGTCCCAGTTCATCTCCCGGCACATCCTGCAATCCTTCCAATGCAGCATTGAGTTCCTCTGCCTGATATAATGTTCCATAGTAAAACCCTTCCGGCGGGTTGATTCCCTCTCCGGCCTGATCCCACAACGCCACGATTCTGGTTCTGCCGGAAGTTCTTCGAAAAACAGGCAGACTCCAGTCAATGCCAGTATCCACAAATCCAATGAGCACTCCGCTTCCGGACAGGGATAAGGCAGGCTGATTCTGCACATCCGTAATCCTGGACTGCTCCAGTGCGCTCCGATCCATCAGTCCATACAACTTTGGAAAGGAATAGTAATCCACTTTGCGCAGAGCAGAACCTGCCAGCAGAAAAAACGCATCTGTACCCCCAGGCTGACCACGATACAATTCTGCCAAAGGAATATATTCTGTCCGAAAGGCCTCATTTAACGGCTGGATGCAGGCTGCCTCTATGAATATATCATTGCTTTCCACTGCCGCATTCTGCACAATAAAATCTGCATAGTCTTCCGATAAAATGATTTCATTACAATCCATCTGAATCTCCTGTGAACCCTGATGTACTATCCTATGAAATTACCGAAAAAACTATGCAGATCTATTTACACCAGATTCCAACCACTGGCTTTCTGTCTGATGTCTACAAACTCTTTGTAAATACCGTCCTGTGCCATCAGCTGGTCATGGGTTCCCTTCTGGGCAATTTTTCCATCCGAAATGACCAGAATCTGATCTGCAAAACGGATGGTGTTCAGCCTGTGAGCGATGACCAGCAAGGTCTTCCCCTTTACCAGTTCATTGATGGCTTCCTGGATATAACTTTCATTGTCTGTATCCACACTGGCAGTTGCCTCATCCAAAATGACCACCGGCGCATCCTTCAAAATACATCTGGCAATGGAGATTCGCTGTTTTTCTCCACCGGATAATGTGGCACCGCCTTCTCCTACCCTGGTCTCAAATCCGTCCGGCAGCGCCATAATAAAGTCATAGCATCTTGCCTTCCTGGCCGCTTCATACACTTCTTCTTTTGTAGCGTCTGGTTTTCCCATGCTGATGTTATTGTAGATCGTATCCTGGAACAGATACACCCTCTGGAACACCATACTGATCTGATCCATCAATTCAGACAGCGGAATATCCTTGACATCCACCCCTCTGAATGTGACTGTCCCCTTCTGCACATCCCAGAATCTGGCAATCAGACTGGCAATGGTAGATTTGCCACCACCGGAAGGACCTACCAATGCGGTCATGGAGTTCTTTGGTACCGTAAAGCTGATGTCATGGAGCACCTCTTTCTCCTGATACCCAAATCCCACATGAGAAAATGCCAGTTCCGGCTCCTGTGCCTTTGGTGCTGGTACTTTCTTTGTACCCTGATCCGGCAGTTCCGGCTCCTCTAATACCTGCTCGATTCGATCCAGAGCAGCATTCATAACAGTCAGTCTGGAACTTTCTCCATATAATGCCTTCAATGGGCCAAACAGATCAAAGACAAACAGCAATACCCCGCACAGATATGCCAGAGACAGCCCTCCCTGTTGCTGCTGGTACACAGACAGACCAAAGATTGCCGCCACACCCACTGCATATAAAATATTCAGATTCTGGGTCCATGGCGCCATTTTCCGTTCAAATCCAATGGAAGTATCTTTGGAACGGTTGAAATTGTTTGTCAATTCTTCCGACTTTTCTCCTAGCAAATTATAGCTTTTGATCACACCGATGCCTTCGGTAAAAGACAGCACTGCATCGGTCAGATGCTCACTCTGCTCCTGTCTGCCTTCTGCTTCTGTCAAAGACAGTTTGTTCATCTTCTCAGCAATCATGGTCGCCACAATGACCACCACCAACGCCACCAGACCTAACTGCCAGTGGAGCCAGAACAGGAAGCATACCAGCAAAATGGTAGACAGGCAGTAACTCATCATATTGGCCAGTGTGCTCATGGCCACTTCTTCTACAAAGACCATATCGGTGCTCAAAACAGAACTAATTTTACCAATATTGCCAGCAGTAAAATACCCCATCGGCAGCTTTCTCAAATGTCCACCTAATTCCAATCGTTTTTCCGCAAACATCATGTAACCTGCTCCGCTTTGCAGACGGTCACTGCAAAAATGCACCAATGCCTGTAACACCACAGTTCCCACCAGACCCACGCCGGTATACAGACAAGTCTTTCCCGTCAATGTCTGTTCATAAAATCCATTTAAGATCAAAAAGGCAAATACAATCGGCATCTTGGATAAAATAGATTCGACCACTGCACACACAAAGGCAGCCTGAATCCTTCCCTTAAATTGACCGGAGAGGTGTAATATTCTCTGTATCATTTTCAGTATCATCTTCTTCCCTCCTTGTCTGCGCCTACCTTCCACTCAGCGCTGTTGGTATGGGCTTTCCACAACTTCTGATATGCCCCACAACTCTGTAACAATGTGTCGTGTGTTCCGGCTGCCACCAGATTTCCCTGATCCATCACCAGAATCTGGTCTGCATGCATAATGGACGGCAGCTTATGAGCAATGACAAACAACGTTTTCTCCTTTACCAGTTCCGAAATGGCTGCTTCCATTTTTTCTTCGTTTTCCGGATCAGCAAATGCAGTGGCCTCATCTAATACTACAATCGGCGCATTCTTCAAAATGGCACGTGCCAGAGAAATACGTTGTCTCTGTCCTCCTGACAGCATCTTTCCCGCATCTCCTGCCATAGAATGGATGCCCTGCGGCAATTTTTCAATGAATTCCAGACACTGGGCTTTCTTGGCTGCTTCTAACACTTCTGCATCTGTGGCATCCGGCTTTCCAAGGCGGATATTCTCCAAAATAGAAGTGTTAAATAAATACTGATCCTGTGCCACATAAGAAATCTGGTCATTTAAAGCTGCCAGACTCATAGACTGAACATCCTGACCACCCAACAAGATTCTGCCGGATGCCGCATCATAGTAGTGAATCAGCAATTTTGCCAGAGTACTTTTCCCGGAACCGGACTCTCCCACTAATGCAGTCTTCTGTCCTGCCTTTGCTGTGAAGCTGACATCATGAATGATTTCTTTACAAACCGGTTCCTGCCCAGGTGCGGCAGGCGGGGTTGTATATCCAAACCTTACATGTTCAAATGTAATAGAGTGATCTGCTCCATGGAATCCATCTTTGGTCTGTTTCAACGGCTCAGCACTTAAAATCTGTTCCAACGCCCCGATCTTGTAATTGAGCTGAGGCAGAGTAGGCAAAAATCCCAGCGCCTTTAACAACGGAATGCCGATACTCAGTGCCAGACACAAAATCAAAATAAAATGAGGCAGTGTGGACCATCCCTTTAATACAAACCATCCACCCAAAGGCAGTGTCAAAATAATGGTACATGGCAGCAGACTGTTATAAATCGCCATCCATGGCCAGCAGGCTTTGTACCAGTTCAGTGTAAAGTCTCTGTAATTGGTAATATCCTGTTTGAGACGTTCATAAGACTCCCCATCTTTATTGAACACTTTGACTACTTCCATTCCATTGATATACTCAATGATCGTGTTATTCATCACCTGGCTGGACTGATAGTACGCCCCCATCTGCTTCATTCCCACAGAATACATGGTCATCATTGCCACAAAGCTGAGGGGAATGGACGCCAGTGACAACAGTGCCAGCTTCCAGTCAATGAGAAACATGGCAATCAGCACCACAAGAGGCACCATCAGATTGGCAATGCCCTCTGGCAGGGAATGGGCAAGCAGTAATTCCAAACTGTCCACATCATCCACAAATAACTTCTTAATGGTACCAGTTCCCTTCTCCTCAATTACACCAAGGGGCAAATCCTCAAACCGCTTCTGCAATGCCACACGCAGACGGAGCAGAGTATGATACGCAGTATGATGAGATACATCCAATCCCACACGATATAATACTGCCTGTAAAATCAGCATGATCAGTACTCCTGCCACACGAAGCAGCACATATCCTGCCCCGATGCTTTCACCTGCTACAAGGGGTGCCAGGATCTGGTATACCAACAAAAATGGCAGTACTCCCATCAGCACACTGCACAGCAAAATCACCGTTGCCTTGTAGATGCCTGACTTGTGAGGACCTGCATATTCAAAAATCTTCTGAAACATTTTCTGACCTCCTTTTGTTTCATGACCAGACAATCACAAACCCGATTCACACGTCGAAGACCATGGCGGCATACGCAACATGTCTTGCCATTTCCTTATATACGAATCAAACAGGTTTGTAATTGTCTGATTTACTTTTCTGTGAGTTCATCTATCAACTCGTCTATTACTTCTTCTGTACGGTATAGATGGTATGTACGCTGGTGACGATCCAGTTTGAGTATTTTTGTGCATGTTCTTGCAAGAAACTCAAAGTCATGAGAGATCACAAAAATCACACCACCTTTTTCTGCCAGTACACGGATCAACCCGCTGACCCGCACCATGGAATCGTAATCCAGTCCACTGGTAGGTTCATCGAAATAGAGCATCTGGCTGTTTTTCATCAGTGCTGCGCCGATGGTCACCCTTTGCTTCTGTCCTCCAGACAGGGATGCCGGATGTCGTTCCCTGTATTCTTTCAGGTTCAGTTCATCCAATGTGCGCAGGACTTTCTCTCCACCGGCTTCTGCCGGAGTCAACCCCAGTGTCAGTTCTTCTTCTACACTGCTGGCAAACAACTGATAATCTGCATCCTGCATCACCAGATAAGATAATTTTCTTCGTTTTCTGGGAGATAGCCTGTTTCCCCGAAACCGAATTTCACCAGTCTTTTCTTTTAACAACCCTGTCAGTACAGACAGCAGTGTGGTTTTGCCAGCCCCATTATGTCCAATGATCCCGATGATTTCTCCCTCTCCTGCTGTAAAAGAAACATCAGAGAAGATGGGGGTTCGTTTTTCATAGGCATATCCCAGTCCACTGACTGTCAGTACCGGCGTATGTGTTCCTTCGGCCTGTGACGGTGACTGGTATTTCCTCAGTTCCCGCTCCGGAAACAGGGTGCGCATCCCATACCGGATTCTGGTTTCTTCCTCCAGATTCCAAAATTCTTCTCTTGTAAAAGTACGGACCAGTTCTCCCTGTTCCATCCATGCCACCTGATCAATCAGCTCTCGCAGGTAATAAAATCGATGTTCTACCACCACCACGGTCTTTCCTGCGTTTTTCAAAAACTTCATGACTTTGGTCAACCGTCTGGTGGCTTCATAATCCAGATTGGCAGAAGGCTCATCAAAAATATACACATCCGGTGTCATGGCATAGACGGAACCAATGGCAATCTGTTGCTTTTCTCCACTGGACAAGGCGAAAATATTCCGGTTCAGGTATTCTCCCAATTCCAGATCTTGTGCCGTTTTTACCATTCTCCGAATGATTTCTTCTCTGGAATACCCCATATTTTCACAACCAAACGCCAACTCTCTTGTGGTATCCGTCATAAAAAACTGGGAACGGGGATCCTGAAAGACAGTTCCAATCTTTCCTGCCATTTCAGAAGGGGGCATTTCCACCAGGGAAACACCATTCTGTAACAGTTCTCCTGTCATAGTTCCCGGATAAAAATGCGGAATCAATCCATTCAAAGATCGAATCATCGTGGTCTTTCCGCAGCCGCTTCTTCCGGTCAACAAAAGGAACGTGCCATCTGGAATGGTCAGATTGACGTGTTTCAGGGAATCTTCCTTCCCTTCCTCATATTGAAATGAAAAATCCTTAAACTCTATCACCTGCTTACCTCCATATGACCACTGCACCTACCGCTGTATGATCCAGCACATACAGGGTGAACAACACCAGAAATCCCCCTGCCGCCACTGCCACTTCTTTCCATCCAAACCGAACCGGTCGAAGAGAATACCGCACATTCTCCCGTTCCAATCCTCTGGTGGTGCCTGAAGCTGCCAGTTCTTCTGTCACCTTCAGGCAACGCATCAAAAGTGGAACCAGAATATATTCCATGGTGGAAAGGGGATGGAGCAGTTTCTTCCAGAACGTATCCACGATCCCCCGAATCTTCATGGTATTGCGGATCATGCCATGTTCAATCTTCAGGGTGGGGATATACCGGAACATGACCACAAATGCAATGGTAATCTCTCTGGGAAACTTTGCCCGTTCCAGAGATACCATCAGATCATCCATACAAGTGGTTCGCAGCACCCATCTTCCCACCATAATGATGGGAATGAATTTCAGTATCGTTACCCCAAACACACTCATGATGACACTTAACCCCGGTATGGTCACATATTTCAAACGTGTATTCAAATATGCCACAACCACATATGCCACCAGCATTTTCACTGCCCATTTTCCGTCGCCTCCAGCGGCCACCAGAAAACCAAATACCACCATCAGCAGCAGACCGGTTACATCTCCGACGATCATGTAACTGAAAAATCCCAAAAAGATCAGTAGCAGCAGTTTACAGCGAGGATCCAGATTGGCCGTTCCCGGAAACAGATTTTGCTCTATCTTTTGTTGTATAGACTGTTCTGACACATCTACCTCCTCATGAGAAAAGGACTGAATCCCTCCAGTCCTTTCCACTTCATTTCTATTCGTCACCTTAAAGACACGGAACCGTTTATGTACCTGTATTATCTTGCAGATACCAAACCTGCCTTTACAAAGTGTTTGTTCAGCATCTTCTGTCCCAGAAGCGCACCAAGGAAACCGCATACGAAGCCGACTACAACGATGACGATCAGCATAGGCGCAGATGTCATACGAATCAGTCCGTCAATATAATCCTGGGCAATTCCATTCTTCACACAAGTTGCAATATAAGATTCCTGCAACAGATTGATCGGTGCAATTGCGCCAAAAGTGAAAATGGCACTGAAAATTGCATATGCCAGTGTCATGGTCTTTGTGGTAATCTTACCGCCATTTGCAATCAACAGATCCCCTACAATGCCACCTACGATCAAAGAAACCGGCAGACACCAGAACGCACCCATTAACAAGAACAGCAGCCCCTGAATCACACCACTGATGGTCATCACACCTCTCTTGGGCACCTTGGCCAGCAATAACATCATGACGATTCCATTGACAAGTGCGACCACCGGCGGATAGAATACATTGGTCACATATCCCAACATACTCATCACCATACTAATCACCATGCTGATGATAAACATCAATGCAGTCAGCGCACCTGTGAGAATGACATCTTTCGCAGTTAACTTTTGATTGTTCATTTCTATTTCCTCCTTGTATTGATGTAGGAACAAAAAAACAGTGTTGCGATTAGTCATTTCTAACCGCAACACCCATTCTACAATGTTTCTATGACAAAGAAAACCCAAAACCAGTTTTCTTTTACCCAAAATCAGTTTTTGTCACAATGTAAAGTTAAAGTAATACTCACTTGATCCCATCTGATTACTTGCCCTCTAACCGTCTCTGATTTTTATAAGACTTGGGGATCACCCCGTATTTCTTCTTAAAAGCTGCCGCAAAATTGCTTGGTTTTGCATACCCCACTGCAGCAGCCACCTGCCCTACTGTCAACTCACTCTGCAATAACAGTCCTGCTGCCTTTTCCAGACGCTGGTCAATGATATAGGCATGCACCGATTGCCCAAACATAGCAGAAAATCCTTTGGTAAACTTGGATGTACTCAAACCAATCTTTCTGGCCAGGGCATCACAACCGGGGGCATATGCAAGCTGGCTGTCAATGATCCGTTTTGCTTCTAATATGGCATCCTTATCTGTACGGGAAATGTCCACCTGCTCTGACACCAGAATACTCAGCTCCAATACCTCTCCAAGATATACTGCCAGCAGTTCCATCACTTTACTTTCCAGAAACAGATATCCCAGTCCGCCTCTGTACTGTGTCACGTCCTTTAATTCATGAAAAATATGTTCCATATAAGGGGTGATGGACACCTTGGAAATACCGGTGAGCAGCTTCTTCTCATAGGCATCCATCTCTGTATCTCCAAAATAATCTTTCATGATCATTTCAAAATAAGAAACCGGCAGCTTAATGTTTTTAAACCGGAAATCCGCATCTTTCCGATAGCACAGATATTCTGTCTTTCCATGCCCTTTGTAAATACAGGACTCTCCTTTTTTGATACTGACACCCTGGTGTTCATTTGCAATGCTCCAGGACACCCCTTCATTCAGACAAAACATCAGCTGTATGTATTCCTCACGATTGGTTCCCTGCACATTCATATCGGTGTCATAATTCATCTCCCAGTCGGAAAATACCACCCCCTGTTTGGTGGTCGTCTGGGAAATCCGCCCTCTTCCCATACTGTCCGGAATGTCGATGGACACGGTCTGGGGAGAATTGGAACATAAATCATGATACAAGGTATTCATATACTCACTGTTACCCAATGGTTTCTCCTTTCCTGTAAAGGTTCTGCCTGAAAGCAGCAGAACCTTTACAGTTAGTTATATCTAACATTGAGTATAAATTTTTTTCTCTGTTCCGTCAAGTGGAATTCCTGTAGTCTCTTTAGCAATATAAAATATCTATCTCTGAAGACTACCCATCCCATTCTTTTTGTTATATAATCTCTACATAGAATCTGGAAAGGAAATGAAACCTGATATGGACGCGAAAATCTTTGTACTTCCCATGATATCCTTTGAATGGACAGCTGTTGACGAAAGTCTTTTGCAATATTTATCCCATGAACGCCAGAAAAAAGTAAACCGGTTTTACTTTCAATCAGACAAACGGCTTAGTTTATACGCCGCTCTCTTAACCAGAATGGAGCTCAGCCTGGCCTTAAATCAGCCGCCCGTCAGCCTGGTTTTTGATACGGACAAAAATCAAAAACCCTGCCTCAGGGATACTGATCATCTTTACTTTAATCTCTCTCACACAAAAGGACTGATCTTACTTGGAATTGCATCATCACCCATCGGGGTAGATGTAGAAGGAAACCAAAAACCTGCCTTTGACATCATGACCAATTACTTTCACGAAGATGAAGTACGCTACATAACTGACGTTTCCTCTGAGAAAGAAAAAAGTGAGCGTTTCTTTCATGTATGGACCAAAAAAGAAGCACTCACAAAATATCTGGGCAGTGGATTACACAATCATCTGAAGAAGATCAATACCCAGGACATATCCTTACAGCCGGACTTCACCACCTGGTCATATGAATCCTTCATTTGTTCTGTCTATTCCAAAACTCCTCTAAAAGAGAAGCCAACGATTGTAGCAGAAGCGGATGTTGTTAATTTTTTTCGCACTCTATAAGTTTCCATTTACATAGCTTTTTCTCTAAGATTCCAAAGAAGCTATATAATACTACACCCAATACAGACAGCACTATAATGGCAGCGTACATCTGATTATAATTTCGCTGATCCATTGATTTTGTAATATAGTACCCCAATCCAGATACGGATGCAAAATTTTCTGTGATAAACAGCAGCGCAATGGACGTTCCTAAGGATGAGCGCAGAGATGTAATCACATCTGGCAGGCATTTTGGAAATACCATATGATACATCTTCTGCCAACTTGTTGCTCCCATCGCCTCCATGGATCGTGAAATTTCCTCTGGAATGCTATTTGCGGAATCTCTGATGACAACTGTTTCCTGGAAAAATAAAACCAGTCCAATTAAGAATACTTTTGGCAAGTCTCCAATTCCCATTAAAACAATAATCACCGGCAGAAATACTACCTTGGGGACTGTATACAGGAAATTAAACAGACTTCCCACGTATCTGTTTACGCCCTTTGAATACCCCATGAGCATTCCAACTGGTACCGCCACCAGTGTTCCCCACAAAGTACCCAGCACAATTCTCTTTAAACTGGCTCCGATATGACGGGTCATCTCACCAT
This sequence comes from Lachnospiraceae bacterium, assembly GCA_017457865.1. GTDB lineage: Bacteria > Bacillota > Clostridia > Lachnospirales > Lachnospiraceae > UBA2942. The sequence goes on from JAFTGN010000101.1 coordinate 66,135, forward strand.
TGATCAAAAGTCCAAAGCAGGTCTGAATTGATTCCATCGGCCCTGGCAGACAAGCTTTTTGTAAAAGCAGGCTTCCAAGTTCCCAAATCACCAGAATCTCAACTATTACAATGCATATTTTTACTATTTTTCTCATGTTCTCTTCCTATGAAATCATCTGCATAAATTCTTCTTTTTTCTCGATTTTATCCTTGTATGGATTTTCTACAATCTTATCAAAAGTCACACCGTTTTTTCTGAATACAGCAATCCAATCTCCCCAGGCCAAAGCTTCCTCCATGCTATGTGTCACCATAACTACCGTGATGTTTCTGTTTTCAAACAACGCCTTTAAGCGAGCCTGTAAATCTTTTTTGATTTCCATATCAAGGGCAGAAAATGGCTCATCCATGAGAATAATTCTTGCATTGTTTAACATGGCTCGTCCTATCGCCACCCTTTGCTTCTGTCCACCGGAAAGCTGGCTTGGATATTTGTTTAAGTGCTTTTTTAATCTGAGTTCCTCTACCACTCCAGCCAGCTCTCCCTCGTTTACTTTTTCTTTTCTGATCTTATAGGGAAGAATCAGATTTTCCCGAACTGTCTTCCATGGGAACAGTCCATACCCCTGAAAAATCATGGAGATTTCCTGAATCGGCTCAACAACCCTTTTTCCCTGATATTCGATGAAGCCCTGAGATGGCTGCTTTAGTCCTGCCATCAAATGTAAAAGCGTGGTTTTTCCACAACCTGAAGGACCTAAAATCACCAGACATTTCCCTTCCTCTATTGAAAGATTTATTTTTTCCAACACCACCTCATCACCATACGCCAAAGTCACATCTTTTACATGTAACATCTTCTTTCCTCCAATTGTTAAAACTGCACGATCATATCCTCATACTCATATGGTTCTTCAATCAGACCTTTGTCTACCATCCATGTCTGTACCCGGTCAAACAATTCCTCATCAGGCACATTTTTCTCGCTGTAGTTTGGAATCACATAAGAGTCCTGCATTTCTTCCGGAACATTTGCCGCATCTAAAACAATCTGTCTGTAGGCATCTTTCTCCTCATTCATACGCTTTGCAGCCTCAGCATAGGCATTGATAAAGTTCTCTACATTTTCCTGATTCTTCTCAATATAAGAGTCCTCAATGGCAATGACAGAAACAGACAGATTCACATCCAACTTTGTATCATCAATTACAATCTGTGTGCCTTTCATAACGGAATAATCCCCAAGAGGCTCCGGTAAGATTGCACAATCAATATCGTTGCCCTCTAACAGCATTTCCATTCTCAGTGAAATATCCGGTACATTTACCTTTTCGATGGAATTCAAATCAATCCCTAATACATCGCAGTAAGAATCTAATAAAAATTCCATACTGGTTCCCTCTGAAATCGCAATCTTTGCGCCAGCAAGATCGTCAACTGTATTGTGTGCATTACCTGGTGCTGCCGCAATTACAAATTTTCCATTTTCCACCTGATCCCCAAGTGCAATGAGCACTGATTTTAAATGGCAGTCTTCACTCTTGTTGATCAGTCCCTGCACAATCAAATCCGTCATGACACCATCAATTTCTCCTGCCTCAACTGCCTTTGACTGGTCAGACGCACTGCCAAATTCTACCAGCTCCACATTTGCATCATATTCCTCAAATAAGTTGTCATTTTGCGCTGCAAATAGTACAGCCGAATCTGCGGTATTCAGAACACCAATTTTTAAAACAGAGTTTCCATTTTCCTGCTCATTTGCAGCCGGACCTTGTCCACAACCCGCCAGCATAGCTGCCATCATAACTGCCAATCCTTTTTTCATCACATTTGTAACCTTCATCATATCCTCCTTTTTCAGAGTTCTCCATACTCTAAGTTGTCTTTTTCAATTTCTATTACATATTCCTCGTCTGTAACAGGGTAAATATCCTTGATTTTCAGACCTGCTTTTGCAAAAAGTCCGTCAAATTCTTCCTCTGTTCTTTCCTTTCCTCCGCAAACGGCCCACATATACAAGTCATTCATATACATGTGCATATGTCTTGCATCCATTTCCTTTGGAATCATTTTTTCTATGACCAGAAGCTGAGACTGTTCCCCCATTGCCTGACCAATATGATCAAGTATGATCTGACATTTTTCATCATCCCAGTCATGTAAAATTCGTGATAAAATATACAATTCAGCCTCAGGGGGAACCTCCCGAAAAAAGTCTGCCACCTGAAATTGAAAACGATCTTTTGTGATTCCTCTTGAAGCAAGATTCTCCTTGCAGGCTTCCTCTGCCACAGACAAATCTCTGACAATTCCCTTTGCCTCAGGATAAAATTCCAGGAATTTGCTGATAATATCTCCAGCACCTCCCCCGATATCACAAATCGTATCCGGCACTTTTGTTCTGCTTTGCAAATAATCGGTCAGATCAATATTTTTGCTGGAGTCTCTCATCATCTCGTTGAAATCATCAAACTTTGCATGTTCCTCCATCTGTGCATCAAAAAAACCCTGTTTTTCCAGTTCTTCAAAAGGCATTGCACCATGTGCAAGAGCTGCATCCATTTTGCTCCAATAAGCTGTGGCAATTTTTACGTTAAATCGTAAAAAACCAGCCAGCGAATCCTTTGTATTATCACAAAGAACCTCTCCCATTTCCGTCAGGGCAAGCTTCCCATCTCTCTCTTCCATGCAACCAATTGCCATAACCGGACGAACCAAACGCTTTAGCAAATTCTTTTCGATATGACACGCCTGACTCAGCTGTTCAATGGTCTTTGGTCCCTGCTGCAAAGTATTATAAATACCAGCGTTTTGTGTTGCGTAAAGAAGATACAAGTGGAACATGCCCTGGGTCATATTCATCAATAATTGACTTTGTATATTCATGCTAAGATATAACCTGCCTTACTAGTTCTTTTTTGTTTACCTTTCCAATATTGGTATAGGGGAATTTGTCTACCTTTATAATCTGATCCGGTATCTTATATACCGCTATTTTTTGCTCTTTGAGTTTTTCCTTAATAGTAGTATCCCTCATATCCGGATCTTCTGTAATGACAAATGCACAAGTACGCTCTCCCAATTCTTCATCTGCTATGCCAACTACAGCAGCATCACTGATTCCCTCTATATTTCTCAGATAGCTTTCAATCTCGCTGGGGATCACATTTTCTCCCGCACGGTTGATTTGCTCCACAACCCGGCCAGCAATCACAATATTTCCATCTTCTCTTTTCATTGCTCTGTCGCCTGTTTTGAAAAAGCCATCCGGTGTAAACAGATTTCGATTCAACTCTGGTGCATGATAATATCCAGTAAAGGTGTATGGCCCCTTTTGCAGAAGTTCTCCATATTCTCCTGTGGGCACTTCATTCCCTTCTTCGTCTACGATTCTAACCTCATCATATTTTGACACCGGCTTTCCATGGGTAAACAGACTCACTTCTATATTATCCTCAGGTGAGGTGAAGCAAGTGATTCCCTCACCAAGACCATATCCCTGAATTAGCTTGCAATGAAAGGCATCTATCATGGCTCTTCCAAGCCCTTCCTCCAGCTTTGCCGCACCAATCATAATCTGCTGTATGCTGTCGATGTCCTGCTCCTCAAACTCATAAAATTCCATCCAAATTTGAATGATTGCAGGAACCAGTGACATAGCCGTCACCTTATATTTTCTGATCAGAGAAAATGCCTCCTCTGGATCCGGAGACTGTGCCAATACGACGGTTCCGCCATTTACCATTGTACCTAAAATACCCGGGCTACAAAGCGGGTAGTCATGGGCAATGGATAGCACTGCCATATACACTGTATTTTCATTGATACCACATCGTTTCGCTGAATATTTTGTATTGCAAAGATAGGCCGCATGAGATTTTGGAATTACCTTTGGCACACCAGTGGTTCCGCCTGATAACAGATAGAGAGCTGTCTCCTTATAATATGGAGGCTCTACAGGTTCATCCTTTTGCTGATAAACTTCATCCAGTGAAACAAATCCATCCTCTGGTTCCTCATAGATCGCAAGAATTGGTTGTTTCCACTGTTCTATTACACTTTTGGCAATTTCAGTAAAGTCTGTCCCCAACACAAAATTGCTGGTAAAATAAACCTTTGGCTCTATTCTTTCCATGATTGCCTTCAGTTCATTTTCACGATGGGTGTTCAACATCATAACCGGCTTTACTCCCATGCGAAACAGCGCAAATAGTACAACAACAAAATGAATGCCGTTTCCCATGTGCATCATTGCATGGTCACCCTTTCTGATGCCCCTTGCGTAGAGACCATTTGCCAGCTGTCTGGTTTTTTCCTCCAGCTGCTCATAGGTAATCTTCTCCTCATCAAAAATCACTGCAGTTTTTTGAGGCCATTTTTCCTTCCATGATAAAAGCGCATCCAAAAATGTTATGGGTTCTATCGCCCCCAACATCTCATATTGCAAAATCTTTTCATCATAATCTCTGATTTCTTCTAAAATATCCTCTGAACTATTTAACATTTTTTCTCCTTAAACTCTAAAAAAAGTTCTAAGCCTTGACTCATTTTCCTGATTCATCTGATATAAATCCCTGACGGTTCCATTCTCTACCTGAAGGACATAATTACAGCAGGAATAGATTAACTCTATATCATGCGTAATCAAAAAGACGGTCTTTCCCTTTTCCTGCAAATTTTTCATACAGTCAGCCACCTGCTGCATATGGAAATAATCCAGTCCGCTGGTAGGCTCATCAAAAATGATGTAGTCCCTTTGGCTGGCCATTGCACTGGCCACTGCCACTCGTTGTTTTTGACCGCCGGAAAGGGACATCGGATGCTGCTTTCTGTAATCATACAGATCAAATTCATTTAGCAACTCTTCTAATAAATTCTGATTTTCCTCTTCCATGCTGAGAATGATTTCCTCCTCAACACTTTCAGTGAAGAGCTGACGATTTACATCCTGCATGACAAGAAACGAGTGATTCAGCCTGTTTTTTGCTTTGCGCTTCACATTGTCATCCTCCAGCAATCCCTTTGCTTTCTTTTCCAAACCACACAGGCATCTGACAAATGTAGACTTACCTGCACCATTTCTGCCAATGATTGCAATGACAGAAGTCTTTGGAATATCCAGCTTATCAATGGATAAACTTGCTTTCTTTGCGCCTCTGTATCGAAAAATAAAATCATTTATTTTCATAAATGCTGAGGCCTCTCTTTGATTTTGAATATCCAGACAATCATATGACAGGTTTCTAAGTCCCATGCCTGTAAGCTCCCTGGCAGACAGCTTTTGAATTTCTCCTTCGCCAAACTCCCGAACAATCTTTCCCTTTTTCATATAAACGAACCGATCGGCCATATCCTGAAGATACTGTAATCTGTGCTCGGCAACTACAACTGTCTTGCCTTTCTGTTTCCAATACTGAATCATCTTTTTCAACTCAGCGATCGCATGCATATCAAGATTTGACGAAGGTTCATCCAAAACAACAATTGAGTTATCTGTCACCGATACACTGGCACAGGCAATTTTCTGCTTTTCTCCACCTGAAAGCTGAAACATGGTTCTGTCTAATAGATGCTCAAATTTCAGTTCATGACTGGTATCTTCGATTCGTTTTATAATTTCACCTTTATCAAATCTTAAATTCTCAGCACCAAAGGCCAGTTCGCTTTTCACATCTACACAGAAAAACTGGCTTCTTGGATTTTGAAAAACAGTGCTTACCTTACTGCCTAAATCATAAATGTCGCCTTTCTGAGTGGAATGACCCAAAACTTTTACCTGACCTTCCAGCTGTCCCTCATAGTAAAAAGGAATCAGTCCATTGATGAGACGGATAATCGTGGATTTTCCACAGCCTGACTCACCACATAATACTACAACCTCTCCCTTATTGATTTGTAAATTCACGTGATCTAAACAAGCATCCAGCCCCTCTTTGTAATAAAAACTCACGTCATTGATCTCTATCACTTTTTCCATCATTTTTCAATCAAACCTCCAAGCTCCAGAAAGTACAGCATGATAAACGCAGTGCCTACTGCAAACAGCACACCATCCACCCACCCAAATCCACAGCGGGATATGTTTGTTCTGCTCTTCTCTCTGCCAAGGCATCTGGTCAAAGCTGATGCAGACAAATCCTCTCCAATATTTACCACAGATATCATCAATGGAACCAATCTGTATTCCAGTATTTCCGCTGGTTTAGAAAAGAAATATGCAAATCCCAATTTTCTCATTCTCATCGCATCACTGATTCCGTCTGCCTCCTCCTTTACTGTTGGGAAAAAACGGAACATGACAGAAACAGGAATGATAATCTTTTGAGATACATGCATTCTCTCCATGGCAGCTACAAATTCGTTCACCCTTGTGCTGGTGAAAAAATACACACCAAGCATTCCACCTGGCACAAACTTAGTCCCCATAGAAGATAAAAAACCCAACAACATCATCAAAAATCCACTGGTATGAGCCAGCACATACAAAGTGATGAAGTGACTAGCCAGATAGATTGCCAGATAGATGAACGCCGACCTATACCTCTCTGCAGTCAAAAGCATGACAAATGGCAAAAAACCAATTGCAAATCTCAGATATGACAACAGAATACCTGAGCTGGTGTTTAGCATGACAATATTCATCGCCAGCAATAAAAATAATTTGGTTCTTGGATCAACATACAGCACTCGCTTCTCCATGATTCTTATCTTTCTCTCCTTTTACATTTTTAATGAAACAAATAATATCTCCTGCCACTTTCACAGCAGATGGATCCAGCATCATGTCATGGCAGATATCCTCGTAAATGATGCAGTCCGAGCCAAGTCTCTTTGCAGTTTCCTTTACCCAGCGCCATTTCACGCAATTGTCATTTTCAGAACCCATCAGTAATGCGGGTACCGGAAATTTATCTGTTTTTTTCCAGTGGTTTTTACTGGTCTCTATGGCAAATCCACCTTTCTCCGTACAAAGCTTTTGCAGATACATTTTTGTCATTTGATCTGACAATCTATCGGAGAAAAATACTTTTTTCAACCCCATTCTCAGCTGTCTGATTCCACTGCTCAGTACTCTTGGAAATTCCAGTCTTGTTGGAAGCGGAGATATAAAAACCACCGCTTCCACAGTTTCTGAATATTTTTTCAAATACTCAAGCACCACAATACTGTAAGCTGAATGCACAACTAACACTGGACTATCCTCCATGGTTCTCACCAGTCTCAACAGATTTTCCACGTAAGTTTGAAGCAAAGTGTCTTGTTCCTCTTCCATCGAAACAGTTCTTAAATCCGGACAATGGGTTTGATACCCCTTTTCCTTAAATGCCTCTAAAAATTTGTCATCCCAGCACCAGGTGCCATGATAGGCTCCATGAATCAAAACTATGTCATTCATTACTTTCTCCTGCCTGCTATGTAAAGCTTCTGACCAAATACTTCCATTGGACTGTCACTTTCCGGGTAAACCTGCATCAATTGAAGTCCTGACTCCTCAAGCACACGCTTCCACTGCTCGTGATCCATAAACGTCTGATTTTCTTCCTCTCTGATATCCTCTGTATCTGACATCATAAATGCCTGAGAAACTAAAATTTCAAGTGATTCTCTCGCTGGTTCTACAATAAACAGCTTCCCTTCTTTTGTAAGAAGCTCCCCAAGATTTGAGAGTGTCTTCTTTAGATTTGAAACATTGTTCAGGACACCATTTGCAATGATATAATCTGTCTTTTCTTCCTTCATTTCCTGATCAAGATCCAATACCTTATAATGGATGTAAGAAATATCCTCATAACGTTCCATGGCCTTGTTTAAGAAGAATTTGCTAATGTCGGTATATATGTATTCATGTGGCTGCTGCTGTTTTTCCGCAAGCAGTGCAAGAACCACATCTGTTGTGGCACCTGTTCCAGCTCCTACCTCAAGCAATCGCTTTCCAGAGGCATCCGACTTGCAAATTTCGTAAGCCAGTACACTGTTCAGATACTGGAAAATAATGGTACTCTTATAAAGCGCAGAAGCATAGTCAAGACTTCCCTCCGGGAACAGAATAAAGTTTGCATTTGCCTTTCCCTGAATCAGACCATCCAACTGTCTGATATTGCTTTCCAAATATTCTCCAGACAGACGATTTCCAATCACACCATCCCATGCCTTTGCACGTCTCGCAATCATCTCAGAAACCATGACATCATTGATCTGCATCAGTGCACGGTATGTTCCATTTTCTTTTGCTACATACTCCCTGGCTTCCAGTTCCCTGAGCCAACGGGCAATTACCTTTGCACCCTTTGCATTTGCTTTTGCGGCCCCAAAAATTTCACCTTCCGTATTTTCCATACCCTCTAACAGCACTCCCCTGGACTGCAGGTGATGCATCATGACATAGCAAACCATCGTTTCACTGATATCCCAGGCCTCGGCAAGTTCTTCTTTTGTAAATTTATTTTCCAGATCCTTGAATGACAACTTTGAGCCATTGTTTTCCTGGTATTCCTGTACTTCGTTCCACCCCAGGTATCCTGCTAAAATTTTTGCATTTTCCTTACCTTCCACACAACTGTAGTGGTCACCAGGAATTTCATACTGATCAAATTCTCCAATACAGATATCCATCCACTGCTCTAAAAGCAGATTGAAGTGACCATAGGCACCTTCCTTATCACGGCTTGATAAATATCTGATATCCCCAAAGTAAAGCTCTGGAAGGAATGTAAGTGCGGCAAAAGAATGTTTGAAGTTTTCACAATAAGTGTCTAATAAGGCAGCCCGAAAGCCAGCGAAACCTTTGCGCTCCATCAGATCTCCATAATATTCCATTCGCTCCAACTGCTCCATTTTCATGAGCTTTTCAAAAGTCACAAGGTCAGCCTGGTTTTCTAATACTTCCCTGAAATCCCATGCCTCAAGCTGTTTTTTGTTCTGCTGTGACATATGTAAGAAAGCCTTTTCAAGCAGATTTTCTGTAGTAAAGCCCAAATCAACCAGATTTAGCTTCATACTATCTATAAACAACCATTCATAAACAATGTGCTCCTTTACAGTAACCGGCAGTGTACCACCATCAATGATCACAAGGGATGCCACGTCAATGTCGTTTTCAGAAAGTCTTCTGGCGATTTCAATTGCAATACTTCCCGAAAAACTATAGCCAATCATTTGTACTTTTGCAGGTTTTCGATCTAAAATTGCCTTTGCATATACATCTGCCAGTTCACGCATCAATTCCTCTGAAGGAATCTGACGATACTTTTCCATATTTACAATGCTGATGGACAGCACTTCTCCACAATTTTGCTTTACCAGATGTGGAATAAGATTTTGGTAACATTCTACTGTACCAAGTGCCCCATGCAGCAACACACGAATACCATCCTTTGCATCTCCACCATGGCTCTTTATGAGGAAAAATTCCTGATTTTCCTGGATCTCTGGCCCTTCACTTGCCTCATCCTTTTTTTCTATGAATGCAGCCAGATCTTTGATTGTTGGAAAATTCAAAAGTCTTCTTAAAAGAACATCAAATGAAATATCAATATCCAGTTCTTTCTTCATTCTCGTGACACTCTGTGCCATTACAAGGGAATCTGCTCCAAAATCATACAAGTTTTGATTTTTTCCCAGGTTTTCCACCTGTAAAATGGTCTCCCATATTTCCTTTAGACTCTTCTCCAGGTCTGAAAGTGAATCTTCTTCCTTTACAATCTGTTTTGCCACAAATCTGCCCTCAAAGGCTTTTTTTCTGTCCACTTTTCCATTGGCAGTAAGTGGAATTTCTGTCACGTACTCTACCGCCTGAGGAATCATATATTCTGTTAGCTGCTCCCTGAGGCTTTTTGATATCTCATCTCTATCCACAGTCGCATAGTTTGTTTTCATCTGCTTGATATAAAGACCTGCTCCAAGCTCTTTCATACGTTCTGCCTTTGAAGGAATCAAATGCACTTTTCCACTAAAGTCTGTATGTTCAAGTTCAGATATCCACTGGTCAGCATGAATAAAAGTCTGATTTTCTCTCAGTTTGTCCTCTGCCTTTGTCATCAAAAATGCCTGACAGATCATAAGCGGTATTTCTGTCTTTAATGGCTCGGAGAACATGACGATTGCTCCAGGTGCTGCCAGCTGCTCCATCTTTAATATCGACTTGTGAATATCCTTCACATTGTTTAGTACATACGCTGCAATGATGACATCAAAATAATTCTCAGTCATCCCCTGTTCTTCAATTGGTTTATTCAAATCGAACTCATAAATCTGAACATTTTCATTCTTCTTAAACTTCTCACTGGCATCCTTAAAGAAATATCTGGAGATATCCGTGAAGTGGTATTCATAATTGCAACCTTCCAGAGACTTGATGACCGGAACTGCTGTTGCCGCTGTACCTGCTCCAATCTCCAATATTCTCAACTTTTTACCTGGATTCTCTTTTCTGATTCCAGCAATGATTTCAATGATCGACTGACTCATTCCAATGGCTGCTCTGTTTTCCACGTAAAGTGACTTTGTATAAAGATCTGCCCCATCCGGGTACAGAATTCCAATCGGATCTATCTCTCCCTTGCATACTTCTATCAGGTGACGGGCACTCTCAAGATAGTAGTCAAGCACTACCGGAGATCCATAACAGTCCTTCCACTTCTGCTTTGTTTCCTGCCATGCCTTTTCCACTTCATCCCAGACGATACTGGTGTTTGATGAAAGTGCCTGAGCAAAACCTGCCTTACCAAGTTCCTCAATCCAGTGCTTAAGCACCCATTTATATTCTTTCTTTATGACCTTACTTTCCTCTACATCTCTTCTGGTTTTGATGGATAATTCCTGTAACGCCCAAAGCATAGACAGATAAGCAGCCTGCTCCTGCGCAATCTTTTGCGCTTTATAATCAAATTCCGCCTCCTGCTTCAATCGATTTTCTACTATGGCCTCTGCTACTTCTACGATCCGAGTTGCTTTTTCTTCCTTTTCCCTGATTTGTGTCTCCTTTTCCTTTGAAATTTCAGCTACAACCTGAATTGGCAGATCTACCTTATCCTTTTGCATTCTGGCAACTGCCCTGTCAATTCCTTCTATGTTGGTAAATGCATGCTCTATTTCTCCAAGCTCAATTCGATAGCCTCTGACCTTTACCTGATGATCCATTCGTCCTAAAAATTCAAGTTCACCATTTTCAAGCATTCTCCCCATATCACCGGTGGCATACATACATTCTTCTGATTCAAACTCTGGCACGAACTTTTCGGCAGTCAGCGTCTCATCGTTCAGATATCCCAAGGCCACACCTTTGCCGCCTATGAAAAGCTGCCCCGGTACCAGCATTGGACAAAGGGTATTTTCACTGTCTAATACATAAAATCTCTGATTTGCCAAAGGTCTGCCATAAGGAATGCTGACTCTGTTTCTATCATCTTCTTGCGCTACATGGAAGTTCGACCAGATAGATGCCTCTGTCGCACCACCCATACAAATGATTTGCACTTCTACGCAATTTGCCTCAATTTCTGTTGGCAAATCCACCGGAATCCAGTCGCCTGATAAAAAGACCAGTCTGATTGGCAGATTCTTCTCCGCTTTTTTCAGTTTCCTGTCGCTGACAAACATCTGCATTAAAGCCGGTACTGAGTTCCACATGGTAATCTTATGCTTCAAAATCACCTGCTCCCATTGTCCAGGATTCATATGACCTATCTGCTGTGGATAGTAAACGGTTCCACCTGCTGAAAGCATTCCAAATAAGTCATAGACAGAAAGATCAAAGTTAAATTCTGACAGTCCCAAAACAGAATCTTTCTCTGTAACTCCATAACGCTGATTCAAATCTCTGATGGTATTGAACGCACCTTTGTGAGGAATCACCACGCCTTTGGGCTCTCCGGTCGTACCTGAAGTAAAAATGACATAGGCTGGATCTGATGGCTGAACCCGGGAGATCACCTCAGGACCTGCCTCCTTGCAGGTTCCTATCACAATGTCCTCTACGCCATCTGGCAGATTTTGGATTTCTTTTTGTGTAACAGCAAATCTAATACCTGCCTGCGTCAGTATTTTATCACGGCGAACATAGCTGTCCGTTTTGCTGTCCACTGGCACATAAACACCTCCGGCAAAAAGAATACCAAGTGCTGCCACTGCCTGTTCACAGCCCTTTTCCATCAGAACCGCCGCACATTCCCCCTGCCTGAAGCCTTTTTCTTTCATCTTTGATGCGACTCCACAAGCTGCCTTTAAAAGCTGTTCATAACTATATGAACTGTTCTCATCTGCACAAGCTATTTTTGCTGGATTTTTCTTTGCATTTTGAATAAAATCGCTATATAAAAGGTTTTCTGCAATATCCTGCCCGGTCTCGTTAAATTCCTTCCAAAGAGAAACCTGATACTGTGGCAGTTCCACAGTTAACTCAGAAAGCTGTGTATCTCCTGCAATTGCATTTAACAGCTGTGCAAAGGCTGTAAACATATCCTCTGCAACGCTTCCCTCAAAGACCCCTTTTCTGATATCCCAGTTCACCCGAAGACCATCTGCTGAATCCATTGCCTGACAGTCAATAAATACCTGAGGTGTCTGGGAAATTCCCATTCCCTCAAATCTGCCTTTCAGGCCATTTCCTAAAAGTCCAATTGCTGAGGTAAAAACATACGGCATCATAGATGCCTCCCTGCCATTTCGTCTGCCTAATTCACGAATCATTTCAACACCCGAAAAATCGCTATGATCAAGGCTTTCAAAAATGGTTTTATTTGTGTCCCTTACTCTTTCTAAAAAGCTTTGGTTTTTCCCCTTTGTGCGCATTTCAATCAGTGCCAATGTAGTAAAGTCACCTACTACCTTTAAAATATCCTCATGAAGCTGCTTTCTATTTAATACCGTCATGTTAATGGCAAAATCCTTTTGCGTACTCCATCTACGAAGTACCTCCCCATAAACTGACATGACCAGGGCCGTAGGCGTTACCCCCTCTGCATTTGCCTTCTTTTTCAATTTGCTCCACTGGTTGCTATCTAAGCTGAGAGACTTTCTTTCAAACTCTGGCTCTGCCTCAGATTCTTTTTGAATTGGCAGCTTTGGAGCTTCTGGAAAATCTTCCATTTTCGCCATCCAATACGCTCTATCGGCAGCCGCTTTCTCACTTTGCGATAATCTTTTTTCTGTAAGAAGATAATCTCTAAAGCTGACACCGATTTCTCCCAAATCTGCTTCCGGTTCAAAGTAAAGTGTTTCAAATTCACTGAGAATCATCCAAACACTGGTCCAATCTGCAATCAAAAACTCTATTGAGAAATGAAGAATACTCTTATTTTCTCTTTGGGTAATTGCCACGGAAAACATAGGTGCCTTTCCAAGTTCATAAACCTTGTGGCTCATCTCATAGCGGCACGCCTCTATCTGCGCATCCGTCGCATTCTCATCTAAAACTTTTACATGAAACGCAGGCACATTGCGCAATATCTGCTGATATCCATCTTCATGCATAACCGCTCTAAGCATATCATGTCTGGCAATCAGCCTGGTGAAAATTTCCTCTACCTTTGCCGGATCAAGCTTGTCATAATTGAGCTCCATATAGTTGTGGCAGGCTACTCCACCATAGGCAAAATTGTGGTTTCTTCCTAAAACGTACGCACTTTGCACGTCTGATAATAAAAAAGGTTCATATCTTCCCGCTCTGTCCTGTACCAGACTTTCTTCTTTTCTTGCATTTTCCAAGTATGCAATAAGTCCTTCTTTATTTTCCTTTAACTGCGCTAAAATACCACTCTTTAAAAAAGCCTCCTGCGCCTTATACTTCAGTTTCCCGTCTTCTGTCCACAGTTTCATGCCATTCCTTTGACAATAGGCAATTAACTCTTTGATTTCATTCTTCTCCATATAATCCTCTTTCCTGTTGTGCTGGCGAAATTCTTTCTCACTCTTTTTTCAAGTCTTCTACCGAAAAATGCTGATAATCACTGCAATCCATCAGTCTGGAAAAGCCAAATATCTCATGTAGTTCTTCCCACTTATCTGCCCATAGCATTTCCTTTGCTCCACGATGATCCTGCTTCATTGTCTCCTGAAACTGCTCAATCCTTTTTGAAAAATGAATTAAATTTTCCGCAATTGCATTTGTCCACTCTATCTCTACCTCATCAATCAGTGCCCTGTTTTCCTTTTTGAATAAAACCACCTCAGTTTGCTGCTCCATCCCCGCCAGGTCACCATTGTACTTATCCTTTGGAACATAGATACGAGGTCTGTAAACAACACTTCCCATGGTATCTGTAAGCTCCAGCCTGCCACTTGGATAAAACAGAGTAAACGCATGCAGCAATTGCATAAATGCATCCGGATCTGATGGACACAATTCATTTTGAAATTCCATAACCATTGGTATGTTCCCTAGTTTTCCTGCTAATATCTGGAACGGATGGTTGTCTGTTGACAGAGTTTCCACCTTTATCTTTTCCCTGACGCCGGTGGCTTCCGATAATAACTCCATAGCCGGAAAAGATACCTGTGTAGAGAAAGAAGCCCTGATATATATAGGTGTCATCGTCTCATTCATCTTTTTTGCTGCTGACAAAAAGCATTTCACCGCAGGCAGGCAGGCATAAAAATTGCCTGTCTGATAGCAGACCTTATTTGCTACCGCTGCCTTATAGCTATCTTTTAAAAAAGCCTTATGGATCGGCTGTTCTGCAATCACTGAAATGCCTCTTTTCATGAGTTCTACGGCAATTTTGGTACCATTGCCACCACATCCATCCGATCTGATGACCACACAGGCAAAATCAATATGCTCCGGCAGTTCACTTACACTGGTATAAAGCGTAGTCTCATATTCCTTTGCAGTTTTTTGACTTCTCTCACTGCCACCGGCCAGAATTCCTTTCAAACAGAATACATCCGGTCTGCTTTTTATTGCCTTCAAATAGTACTGACCAAAGGTCGTGCCACATACGATTACATTCTTTTTTATGATTTCCTGCATTTATATTTCTCCTGCCAAAAGTTCCTCTGTTTTACCTGCATCCGATTCCCATATCACCTCAGCAGCCATCTTCTGCAATATACCAATGACATTTTCAGGATTTCTAAGTTCACCAAAACTTCCACAAAAATTTTCCAATTGCGCTCTTTTGATCAGCTCTACACAAAGTACAGAAGCAAGAGCAGTAAGTTCGCTGGAAGTGTTGCATCTGACAAAGCAACGCCTTTCCCTGCTTTCGGTTTTCATCTGAACATAAATGGCACTGTATCTGCCGTGTTCAAACGTATCCAGGCTGGATGCCTTGCAAAGTTTTTCAATCGCCAGCTCCTGATTGTCCGGATAAATGGTTCTGCTTTCTTCCAGTGCCTTCATGGTTCTCTGACCCTCCAGCACCATCGACCAGCTTCCCCTTTTTAAAGCGAACTCTCTGACCATGATTTTGGATTCCTGATCATAAAATGGATATCTCTTCTTTTTCCCTTCCAAATATGGGATTTCAAAATCACTTTTTTCCACAAAAGGAATCAGTTTCCCATTTTCATAAATGACCATCATCTTTTTGTTGCAATCAAAAAGTCCCTCTATGTAATCTTTTGCTGCATTTTTTGAAAAGCTATCCTGAACACAGTAATAAAAGTTCACTTCTACCACCGGCTCATCCATTGTCCCTGCCATTGCCCTTGGAATCAGCAGTGACAGGCCGGGCATTGACCCTGCATCAAATATGCAATTCTTTTGAAAAGCCAGTGGATTTGCTTTTCCAGGAGAAATATACCGCACATCTGCCTTTTGACACTGGCGAATGATGTCCATCTCTTTCTGTCCATCAATTCCTGCTGCATTTATGAGTATCTGAACACCGCTTACAAATTCTTCCAATGCTTTTTCGTCATCTATGTCCACATTCTCATACTGGATTTCATCCCAAATGTCAGACAGAATATGTTTTGCTTCCTCCAATCTTCTGCCTGATGCTTTTATTTTTACATCTCCAACGCTGAAAAGTTTGCGACAAATGCTTTGGCCTATGCCCCCGTAAGCACCTAATACCGCTACCACCATTATATTTCGCCCTCCGTAATGTCTCCCAGGATCTCTCTCTTGCAATCTATCAGAGCAGCCATTTTTTCTACTGTATTATGATCCAGCATTTCTACCAGAGAAATTTCCACTCCAAAATCCTTTTGCACTCTTACCAAAAGTTTTGTAGCCAAAAGACTGTCTCCTCCCATCTCAAAGAAATTCTTTTCTGGTGCATCCAGGCAATTTCCCAAATATTCCTGCCAGATTGCCCAAAGCTCTTTTTGGGTGCCTTCCAGTACCACCTCTACTGGCTGTACTTTTTTCGCCTGAAGAATTTCCTTTATCTTTTTACGATCCACTTTTCCATTTTCTGTCAATGGATACCACATAAATTGTGTGAAGCTTTGGGGCATCATATAGGAGGCAAGGTTTTCACTCATGACACCTTCAAAATCTATAGAAAAATCCTCCCCACTCCTGATTCCTTTTAGAATCATTGCATCTGTATTTTCAAGCTGAATAACCGCTGACTCCTCAAAGTTTGACTTGTTCAGAGCCTCCTGCCACTCTTCCACATTTCTAAATGGATCTTTCCTTTCATTGCCCGCGAAAAAACCTTCTTCTATGAGAGCCGAGGTAAGTAGTCCCATGGAATCCATTTTGGAATACTCCAATGCCAAAAACGTCCCCCTCTTCTTTAGAAGATGTTCCGCCAACAGCAAAGCATGATTGATATCCTGCCAGGTATGAAGGGTATTTGCACTGATGACCAAATCAAATGCGTCTTCATATTTTTCATCTAAAACATAATCAGAATACTTCACATAATCCTCTACAGCCTCTTCTCCTGCCATCCGGATTTTTGCATCTGCAAGCATCCCCTGTGATTCATCCAATAATGTGAGGCGGAGATTTGCATTCAACTTCAAAAGTCTTTGCGCAAGCAAGCCCGTTCTTGTATCTAAAATGGCAATTCGTTTTCCATCCTTTAAATATGGTGCAAGACACTTTTCCAGATAATAATCCGTTTCCTTTCCTTCCAATATGAGTCGCTCAGGTGCAAAACATTGACTGGAAAGCAATGTTTCAGGCGCTTGACGCTTATAAAAGACTTCCTTTAAAAGCACATAATGAGCCTGCTCCTGTGTGGAAATTCCAGTTAGCTTCTGGGTCGCTGTAATAAAACCATTTTCCAATGTTACAAATCCTTCTGCTGTCAGGAAATCCAACCAATTCTGATATGCATCATTGCATTTATCAAACTCACTGATCTGTCTCGGTTTTTTTTCAGATAAATCCATAATGTAGCCCATGACCTGTGCCACCTGATTTTTTCTGTTTTCCACCTCGTCATGTTGAAAATTCCCGTCATTTATGCTCGAAACAGTACAATTCTTTGTCTGCATCTTCTTTTTTGTATAGGCAGCCAGAATTTTTTGGTCATCACTTACCATTGCAACCGCCTGCCCTACTCCGGGAACTTTTTTTATGGTATTTTCTATTTCTCCAAGCTCAATACGGTAACCGTTTATCTTTACCTGATAATCGATTCTTCCCAGGATAATGTAATTTCCATCCTCTCCTTCCATAGCCAGATCCCCTGTTTTGTACCAGCGGGTTCCATCTTTCTCATAAAAAGCATTTGCTGTAAGAATTTCGTCCTGCAAATATCCCAGAGCGACTCCATCTCCGCCAATGTGAAGTTCTCCTGCCTGAAGTGGCTCTGCCTGAATCCCGGCCTCATCTACCACCATTAACACCTGATTGTTCAGAGCCTTTCCATATGGAATGGATTTCCAGTTGCTGTCTACCTCTGTTACTTCATAGAAGTTTGACCAGATAGAAGCCTCCGTGGCCCCTCCCAGAGAAATGAATCTTGCATTGTCACAAATCTTTTTTGTAAGTTCTGGAAGTTCCAGTGAAATCCAATCTCCTGACAGGAAAATCCGCTTAAGCGGAAGCGTCACATTTGCCCCCTCTGCCATCATCATAAGCATCTCATAAATAGCCGGAACCGAATTCCAAACTGTAACGCTTTGACTTTTCACAAGTTCAATCCAATGCTTTGGATCTCTTCTGTTGTTTTCATTTAAAAGCACCAATCTCCCACCAGCGCTTAAAATCCCAAAGAAGTCATATACCGACAAATCAAAATCTATTTCTGAGAGATTGAAACCTGTATCTCTTTCATTCATTTCAAATCTGTTGTTCACATCCTCTATGGTATTCATCGCCGCACCATGGCTGATCATGACTCCCTTAGGCTCACCTGTAGAACCTGACGTAAAGATGACATAGGCCAAAGAAGCCGAATCATAAACGATATCCTCTATGGGGCGTTCTATAAGATTTGCTATGCTGATATTTTTTACAGAAGTAAGGCAGACATCGGTCTCTTCTGTCAAAAGAGCTTTGATATTTCCCTTTTTGCAGATCGTTTCTACTCTGCCTTTTGGATGTCTTACATTGATTGGTACATATGCGGCACCAACCGCTAAAACTGCATAGATACCAATGACCTGACCAACACCTCTTGGCTGTCTGACTGCCACCAAATCTCCTTTGTTTACTCCACTATCCTTTAGTCTTGTTGCAAGGCTTAGCACCTGTGACTTTAACTGACCATAAGTCATGGTCTTTATTTCCTGATCTGCTTCATATATCAGTGCAGTGGCATCCGGTTTTTCCTCCGCCCATTGAAACATCTTTTCATGTAAGCACAACGCCATCTCATATTTCCTTTCTGATGCTTGATATTTACTACAACATGACCTGTTTGATTTGATTTACATAGGCATCAAAAATACCTCTGAGTTCTTTTTCATCAAACAGTTCTTCTATGTAATCCCAGGATATTTTTACTTTTCCTTTGTTTTCTCTGACATGATGATCAAGAGATACCTGAGGCGTACGACTCAAAGAATACACTTCTTTAAATCCATCAATTTCTTCATTTTCTCCTTCTTCTCCCAGCACACAGGTAAACACCACTGGCATAATTGCCTCTGTGGAACGCCCTCTGCTCAGTTCCTTCAAAACTTTCGTGCCATCATAGCTGCGATACTGCAACAGTTTCCAGAACTGAAGCTGCACATTTTGAACCTGTTTAGAAAAGCTTTCCTTTTCTTCTTCCATAGAGACAAATCCAATATTGGTAAATTCACCTAAAATATCGTTTGCCTCTTCATGCACCATCTCACGGCTAAATAAAGTAAGGTTTAGCGTCAATGGTGTATTTCCTCCCTGCTCATATAAAGTTTTTGCAAAACAGGTACAGATCACTGCCGCAAGACTGACGTGATTCTTTTTTGCAGTCTCATACAGTCGTGTGGTTTCCTCTTCCGTAAAATAGTGTTCCAATCTTTGAAATCTGATGTTTTCCACCTGAGAAAAAGGCTTTTTATATGGCAAATTTGGAGCCTTCGGCATGGTTTTGCATCGTTTCATCCAATAATCATGTGCCTTTTCATCCACCGGTTTTGCTGCATTGATTTTCAGGTAATCCGCAAAGCCAAACTTGGGGTAACTCACCTCTTCGCCGTTGTAATCTCTAAGTACATTTTGAATCATAATCCTGGCACTGCTGGCATCTAAAACCATACAGTCAAAATCTATGTGCAAAATATCCTTGTCCTCTAAGTGGGTTAGCATAAAATGAAACATTGGCCACTGCCCCGGCTTATAACCAAAGGTGGTTCTTTCCTGCCGGATTCTTTTCCACTCTTCTTCGCCTTCGAACTCCTCTATTTCAATCCTTCTGACCTGACTCTGCACATACTGATAGCCTGACGGCATGATCTTCATTCGAAGCGCATCATTTTCAAGAATGCTTCTATTCAATGCTTCCTCAAGCCTTTTCTGATCTACATGCTCCGCTTCGTATTCCAAATAATAATGTGCCGTGCAGCCTCCCAGCTCATACCCCTCCTTCTCTCCTAAAAGATAGGCGTACTGGAGAGATGTCAGGGGAAGCTTTTCCGCATTTTCTACAAGATCAAAATATGCCAGTATATTTTCTTTTTCTACCTTGAGTCGTTCCTTAAGAGCAGGGGTTAAATTGCCATTGTAATCTCTGAACTTCAGTTTTCCTTCTTCTTTCCAAAGCTCTATCTTTAACTGCTCCATTTCATCCAGGAGCAGCTGGATCTTCCTCTCATCAACTACATGCATGACGTTGTCTCCTTTTTCATTACCCCCTTCAGAATATCTACAGGCAATGGTGCAAAGACTGTCCTGTCTACTATTTGCGCATAGCCGATCTCTGAAGTGATCTGATTCCAAAGTTTTGCCACTGCCATTTCTTTTTGCAGAGACTTTCCCATAACTACCCGGTTTTCTACCGTTTGCTCCATCAGTTTTACATCCTGTCCTACCGCAATGGGCCAAATCGTCTCTAACACATCCTGAAAACGTTCACACCCCATGCTGCCCAGACATATTCCTGAATTTTCCAACATATAAGGTGGATAATTTCTATCTATGGCATGGGGTATATCTGTGTTCATTTTCGGATACCAGAGCAATGGTCCAAAAGTGTTCGACAACAGCAATCTTCCTGCTGCATACAAAAATTCAATCTCATGCATAAAATTCATGTTATTATTGGGATCCTTTGGATTTACTTCATGGTGAATTTCAAATGTAAAAGGAACTCCTTTCATTTTTCCTGTGAGTATCTGAAAGCCGCCACATTCCATTTGATTTTCCAGAGTCAGTCCTACCCCCGCCGGCAACGCCTCTAACAAAATATCCATTGCCGGATACGAAACCTGGGAAGAGAAGGCTGCTCTCATATAAAGCAGCTCGTTCTTCTCATTTAACTCCCTTGCACACAGGATAAAGTTTTTCACCTGCTCCATGTGCTTATATAGATTTCCTACCAGATAAACCTTTTTTTGTCTGTTGGCTATCTTTGCAAGATCCTCAATATCCTTGTAATGCACCGGATGCTCCTGAAGTACATGGATGCCCTTTTCCAGCAATCTTTTGGCTATCTCCGTCCCCGGACCGCCCAGACAACTGGAGCGGATGACAACAAAAGCCATATCAATATCCTCAGGCAGTTCCTCTATGCTTTGGAACAATGGAACATGATATTTTTCTGCTGTCAGATTCGAACGTTCACTGTTCTGTGCCATAATTCCAGCAAGTTCTAAATCGGGATTTCCTTTTATGGCCTCTAAATAAATTTGGCCAAATGTAGTTCCACACACGATCACTTTCTTCTGATCCATCTTTATACACCTGCCCTTTCCATCTCCTTTGCAAGTTCCTGAATGGTAGGATGTTCAAAGAGAATTTCCATTCCCAAATCACAATGGAATCGTTCATTTAATCTATTCATCACTTGAATCGCAATGATTGAATTTCCACCGATTTCAAAGAAATGCGCATCACATGGGAGTTTTTCTGCTTTTATAAGCTCTGCCATAATGTCATGCACAATCTGCTCTCCCTCTGTTTCAGGCATACAGATACGCTCGCTCTGCTTTTTGTCCTTGGAAATAATCTGTAACTGAAGCTGAATTTCCTTACGGTTTATCTTTCCATTTGCTGTAAGAGGAAACTTGTCCATTTCCTTCAACAATTCCGGAATCATATACTCCGGCACACTCTGCTTCAGCTGCTTGAATACCTCCTCTGGAGACAAGACAATGTCTGCACTCTGTAATGTATACGCCATTGCAAGCACGGTCTGATTTTCCTCCTTCCAAAGCACAGCTACAGCCTCTTTTATGTCTGGAAGCTGCTTTGCAGCACTTTCAATTTCTCCAAGTTCCACTCGATATCCATTGATTTTTACCTGCTTATCTTTTCTGCCTAAAAACTCCAGTGTACCATCCTTCCAGTATCTGCCCATATCACCTGTGGCATACAGTCTCTCCTGAAGTTCTTCATTCCATGTAAAGGACAGGTTTGTCAACTCAGGATTGTTGTAATAGCCAACTGCAAGTCCATCTCCTGCGATGTAAAGCATCCCTGATACATAATCAGGACAAATTTCCTGATTCTGATTGAGCACATAGTATCTCTGATTCTTCAATGGTCTTCCATAAGGAATGCTTTCCCAGTTTTCTGGAATCTGCTTTGGAATTTCAATCCAGTTTGACCAAATGGAGGCTTCCGTGGCTCCCCCAAGGCCGTAGCACTTTATTCTCGGACTGATTTTCTGCATGTTTTCATACAGATCAAGGGGAATCCAATCCCCGCTTAGCAGGGCACATCTTAATCCTTCCACTTCGTTGCTATCATGATTCTTATAATACTCTGTCATCATCTGTAGGAAAGCTGGAACAGAATTCCAAATAGTCACTCCGTATTTTGCGATCATCTGTCCCCATACCCCTGGATTCTTTCTGTCTTCTTCCCTTGGAATAAACAGAGCTGCCCCTGCTGCGAGTGTTCCAAAAATATCATATACAGATAAATCAAAGTTCAGGCTTGAGATCCCAAATAATCTGTCATCGACAGAAAGGCAAATTCTTTCGTTTACATCCAAAATGGTGTTTACCGCACCCTTGTGATCAATCGCAACGCCCTTCGGAACGCCAGTAGAACCTGAGGTGTAAATAATATACGCCAAATCAGTCGGACTGTTGTTTGACTCTAAAATTTCTGTAAACTCAGCCGCCTCATCTGTGACCTTCATCGTATGAACGCCAAATTCCCCGGCTGCTACATCTGTCTCATCTGATGTCAGAATGGTCTTCACTTCTGCATCCCTGATAATCTGCCCGATACGCTCAACTGGATTTTTGATATCCAACGGCAAATACACGCCACCACTTAACAGGATTGCGACGGCTGCAACGATCTGCTGATAGCTCTTTTCAATATAGATTCCATACACAGTGCCTTTTTCGCCCAGGAGTTTTGAAGCCAACTTCTTTGCTTTAAAATAAAGTGTCTCATAGCTCATGGAACCTTCATTCCAGATGAGTGCGGCTGCCTTTGGTGTCTTTCTCACCTGATTGATAAACAGGCTGTCCAATGTTTCCGCAGCAATTTCACCTGATGTCATATTGGCAGCAATTCGTGCAGGACCTGGTGTGTAGGATACCACCGAACGGCTTTGTGTAAACAAACTGTGATCTTCCGCCAATGCAATCAACAGCTTTTCATAGGTCGAAAACATTTCATCCAGCACACCCTCGGCAAAAACATCCTCTCTGGCATCCCAGGAAAGAATGATTCCGCCATTTATTTCCATCACCTGGTGATCCAACCACACCTGAGGTGTCTGGGACGCACTATATTCAAGCTTCCCTAACCATTCGTCATCATTTAACTCTCTGCCGCCAAGTCCACTGGTAAATACAATTGGCATAAGGCTGCCCTGGGTATCATTCCACTTATTTGCCAGCGCTCTTTCTACTTCTACACCGCTATACAGGCTATGCTCCAGATCAGACATCAGCTGTTTTTGGATGATCTGGATTTTCTCAATCAGATTCTTCCCCTGCTCATTGTCGATGCGGAGTAAATTTAATGTAGTAAAATCACCTATCAATTTTTCTACTTCCGGATGCAGAGGCAATCGTCTGAACTGAGTCAGATTCAATGTAAATTCTGGCTGTTTGCTCCAGCGTTTGATGACCTCAGCAAAAATTCCCAATAGCATGGATACTGGTGTAATATTGTGACCCTGCGCAAAACTTTTTAAACTTTCCCACTGTGCAGGTGAAAGTTTTGCACTTCGTCTTGTAAAGCCTTTTTCTTCTTTTCCATTCTTTACCGGAAGTTGAGGTGCCGGTGGAAGTGTTTCTATTTCCTGCTGCCAGTATTCCCGGTCAAGCTTGTACTGTTCTGATTGTTTTAACTTTTCGCATGCTATTACGTACTCTCTAAAGGAAATACTGTAGTCATCCTTCTTCAAGTTCTCATCATAGTAATACTTTGCCCACTCCTGAATCACGTAAAACATACTAAACCCATCAAAAATCAGATTATCAAATCCTATATGAAGTCTGACCTCATCTTCCGGCAAGAGGGAGGCCTCCACATGAAACAGAGGTCCATGCTGTAAATCAAACACATAATTTGCAAGTTCATTTCTGGTATCCGCAAGTGCTTTCTCTAAGGCTTCTCCACTTAGACTTCGACAATCTCTGATTGCGATTTCATAAGGCTCTACCTGCTCTAAAATCCGCTGCTGTCCATTTTTTAATATCTCTACACGCATCATGCTATGACGCTTCACGACTGCATTCCATGCACGATTTAATTTTTCTATTGCAAGGTCTTTTCCCTTTAACTCAAAGTAACAGTGGGTAGATACATCTCCCAGCTTGTATAAACCGCTTCTTCCAATCCAATATGCATACTGCACATCCGTAAGGGGGAATGGCTCATAGCGATTTTCCAGATCTGCTTCTATCTGTTCCAGTTCCGTAACTGCCCCCTTGCTGTTTTCAATCAGTTGCGCCAGTTCATATATCGTGGGATGATCAAACACAGTTCCAATGGAAAGTTCTGTCTGAAGCTCCTTCCGCACCTGATTGATCAATCTGGTTGCCAGCAGGGAGTCTCCCCCAAGCTCAAAGTAGTTGTCCTCTATGCCGATCTCTTCACGCTGAAACAGATTTTTCCAAATTTTTGCCAACGCAAGTTCTGTTTTTGTACCTGCCTCCTGTCTGCCTGTTTTTACAGCATTCTCCACAATAGATTTGGCAATTTCTTTTCTATCCAGCTTTCCGTTTGCAGTGACTGGCAATTGATCGCAACACTGTATCACCTTTGGAATCATATAATCAGGCAATCGCTTCTCAAGCTGCTGTCTGATGATCTCTGGCGCATACTCCTTTTTTGGCTGCGCAAGGCTGAGCATCCAACCAATTTCTTCATTTCCGTTTACATAGGCTGTAATTGCAAATCCTTCCTTTGTAAGTATTTCTCTCCATGTATGTTCTTCTGGCAGTGCCCGATTGGTTCCCTTTCTGAAGTCCTCATACTGACTATATCCTTTTTCCAGCAGACCAACCAAAAGGCTTTGCATGATTTCCTGAGACGTTTTTTCTTCTAACAGGATGATTCCATCTGATGCCAAAAGTTCCTTAAAATAAGCCAGAGCCTTTGTAATATTCTTTAGTCTGTGAAGAGAATTTCGAAGGATAATCACGTCATAGTGTTCCTCCTGATATACAAGCAGCTGCTCATCTGGTTTTAACAGCTTTGTATTCGCCCCTTTCTGCTCCGGCAAAAAGGCAGCGGAGTGATCAGCAAGTGTATACACAGACTCCTGATCTATCGTTTTTAATGTGTGCAAAACCTGATCAGAGAATTCCTCCATTCGACTGCCAAAATCAAGCACCCGCAAATGCCCTTTTGTTTTTGCAAACTGTGAAATAAGCGCAATTGCTTTTCTTTGGTGATCTGCTTCAGTTGGAAGTTGTTTTTGTATCTCAAAAGGAGAAAGACTTTTTTCCTGCTGGTAAATAAACTCCCACGCTTCCCTCTTTCCCTCTAAAATATCCGGAAGATTCTCCAGAAGTCGTTTCAATCTATCATCTTCTAATTTTGAAATGTACGTTTTTTTCTGATTGCCATACGCAAACCACTGTCTCAACAACGGTTTGTACTGTGGAAGAATCACATCTTTACCTAAGAATTCCTCCAATGCAGTTTCATCAAAAACCTGATAGTGTCCCATGATTTCGTTCATGACACAGAGTGCAGCCTCATTCCAATTCCTGATCTGACTTTCATTGGAAAGTTCTGATTTCTCATTTTTCAATCTGGTACAAAGATCAATTAATTCCTCGTTCTGCAAGACTTCTGTTTCCTTCATAAATTCTGCGTCTGAGGTGGGTGTAATCATGGCAGCAAGATATTTCTCTCCCCGCTCCTCTCCTTGTGCCAAAACAACTGCCTGTTTTACACCAGAACATTTTTCCATGGCAATTTCTATTTCATTCAGTTCAATTCTATGACCACGAATTTTCTTTTGCTGATCCTTGCGGCCCATGAACTCTATAATTCCATCATTCCAAAAGCGTCCATAATCGCCTGTTCTATACCAGCGCATCCCATTTTGCTCATAGAAATGTGCTTTGGTTAACGCTTCAGATCCAGCATATCCCTGTGCCACACCATAGCCACCTATATGAAGTTCACCCTTTTTCCAGTCAGGACAATCTCTCCCCTTTTCATCCACAACCCGGTAGCACTGTCCACTGAGAGGATATCCGTATGGTATAGATGTCCAATTTTCATTTAATGGCACTGAAACCGGATAATAGTTTGACCAGATTCCTCCTTCAGTGGCTCCCCCCATAGAATAAAGCTTTGACTGTGGGGCAAACGCAAGCAAACGCTGTGGGATATCCAGACCAATCCAGTCTCCTGACAAAAATACCTTATTCAGGCTATTACTATGCTCATTTCTTTCCGCAGTATCAATCAGGAGCATATCCAGCAAGGTTGGTACTGTGTTCCAAACTGTAACTCCACAATTTTTCACAGCCTCTGCCCAAACTCTTGCATCTTTTCTTTGATCCTCCCCAATGGTGACGATGCTTCCACCTGCTGAAAGCAGTCCAAACAGATCGTATACAGAAAGGTCAAAATCAATATTGGATAATGCCAGTACCCTGTCTTGTTCCGTCACACCATACAGTCTGTTTACTTCCTGAATGGTATTTTCTGCATTATCGTGAGAAATCACTACACCCTTCGGATTTCCAGTTGAACCCGATGTGAAAATAATGTAGGCAATGTCATCAGGATTTACAGAAATGATATCCTCCATTGGTTCTCTTGTAAGAATATCCTCGATAAAAATCACTTTTATTCCCTCTGGATACTTTTTGCCATCACCATTTTCATGATCCGTCAGAATATATGTAACCCCTACCGCCTCAACCATTTTTTCAAGTCTCTCCATCGGCTGGGAAATGCTGACCGGTATGTAATAATTGTTGGATGCAAGAATTCCATATGCGCCCTGGATTTGTTTTAATCCTTTCGGAAGCTGCATCATAATTCCTGTTTTAAAAACCGCTTTTTCCTGAAAGAAACCGCCAATACGTAAAGCCGCATCCCTTAACTCCCCATAAGTTGTTTCCTCTTTTGTATTTGCATCAATCACAGCAACTTTGCTCCCATTCGCCTTTGCCACTTCAAAGAAACCTTCATGAATTCCTCTCGGTGTTGTCGTTCTGGTAATGGTCTGCTGCTTTGCCCTTGCCTCCAATTGATTTGCAGGCAACACTTCCCAATCTGCATCCTCAGGCAAATCAGTTGCAAGCATATCAATGCTTTTCACCAATGCAGAAAACATGTCATCCAGCATTCCTTCAATGAAAAGTTCCTCCACGCTATCCCAGTTGATATTTAATCCCTTTTCATTTTCAAAAATCTGGAAGTCCAACCAAATCTGCGGTGTCTGGGAAATCATGTATGTACACTCGCCAAACGTATCTACAAATTCTTGCTCAAATAATGGATCGCCCAGATTGCAGGCAAATACCACTGGCGCCAGAACGCTCTGGCTCTTTTTCTTCTTTACCAGATCACGCTGTATCTGAACACCTGAATATGCAGAGTAGGTCATATCCTCATGCATCTGCTTCTGAATGCTCTTTACCAATTCATAGAAGCTTTGTTCGTTTCGCATATCCACTTCTAAAAGATTGATGGTGGTAAAGTCAGATACTACATCCTCGATTCCCTCGTATTCTGTATTTCTGTTAAACATTGGTATATTGATTATAAAATGAGAGTTCTCACTCCATCTCTCAATCACCTTTGCATATACAGCTAACAGAAGCATTGCTGTAGTGGTTTCCCAGTTTGCAGCCAGTTTTTTCATGTTTTCCCATTTATCTGCTGAAAAAACATGTTCTCTTCTATAAAACCGAACCTGATTTAACTGCTCAGGTGTTTTTCTAAGTGGAAGCATTGGTCCCTCAGGGAATGTATCAATACGCTTATCCCAATATTGTCTGGCAACTTCTACTGCTTCCTTATTTCTCTCTTTTTCTTCTTTTAAGTATGTGGCAAAGTCAAACTGACTGGAATATACAGGCAGCGTTTTTCCATGATAAAGGGCAACAAGATCCCTCAGGATAATCTTTAAACTCTGTACGTCAGCGACCATTAAATCCAAATCCATATGGATCCTAAAGTCTTCCTCTGAAATCTTGCTCACTTCCATGCCTGAAACCTGGCCATTTTCTATGTCCAGTCTTCTATGTGACATTCTTTCTCTGATTGCTTCCAAATACTTTGCTTTCTCATCAGCTGAAGCACTGACCAAATCCCTGAATAAAAACAGCTGCGCATAAGGTGCTTTTCCAATCTCCTGCATGCCCTCTCTGGTAAAACGGGCACGCAGCATTGGATGATGCAAATGCAGTTCCTTCCATGCTGTTTCAAGTTTTTCTATATCAAGCTGTTTGCCTTCAAATTCCATGTAGGCATGGGTACTGATCCCACCCAGCTGCTGATCCTCCACACGTCCTACCCAATAGGCATACTGCACATCTGTCATTTCAAACGGACCTTCTGTTCTCTTATCAGCTCTTCCAGCCTTCACTGCTGTATCCCGTCCCTGCTTCTCTGCGATCAGGGACATCCAGTTTGCAAGTGTTGGCTTTGACATAAGCTTTCCAAAGGACACGGTTACCCCTTCCTTTTTACACATATTGAGCAATCTCATAATCTGCAAAGAGGTCAATCCCAGTGCCAACAGATTCTGATCATCCTGAAGAAGTCCATCATATGAAAGTTTATTTTTGATTTCCTCGCGTAATACATCATGTTCTAATATACTCATATTTTTATATTTCCTTCATCACCTTTCTCATCTCATGAAACACTTCCCCCTCACAATCCTTTATAAAAAAGTGATTGCCGGGAAAACGCTTCATTTGAAAATTTCCATAGGAGAAATCCTTCCAGGCCTTTAAATCTTCCTCATATACATCAAAATCCTCTGTACCTCCCCAGGCAACAATAGGACAGGAAAGTTTTACTCTTGTAATTGGCATATATGTCTCATCCAATGTAAAATCTGCTCTGATCATAGGAAGGAAACATTTCAGCAAATCTCTGTCCTCCAAAAGCTCATCCGGTGTTCCAGATAGTCTTTGCAATTCATCAAGCAAATCCTTTTCCGGCAAATGATGCACCATTTTCTTTGGCGGAATATCAGGGGCACTGCTTCCAGAAGCAATCAGGCAGCGAACTCTCTTCCCCTTTTTCTCCAGTTCTTTGATCACCTCATAAGCCATTTTTGCACCCATGCTGTGCCCAAAGAAGATTGTATTTTGGTCCACAAAGTCTTCTATTTTTTCTAAAATCTGCTCAACTGCCGTTTTCATATCATATATCTTTTCTTCACGAAAACTCTCCTCCCGTCCTGGCAGCTGAATCGGACAAATCTCCATTTCATTCATTTCGTTTTTCCATTTTCCATAAAAAGATGCACAACCACCTGCATACGGAAAGCAGATCATTTTGTTCTTATTTCTTAAGCCTCGTTCATTTCTTATTTTTATCATTTTTTCTCCTTTGCAGTTAGTCTTTTCTAACCACCTAACTGAAAAAATGCCGCAAATTCATTCAAATCTGCGGCATCACTTATCGTTTAAGCAATTCCTGCCTTTTCAAAATGCTTCTTTAACACAATTTTCCCAAGCCATGCGCCCAGAAAACCGCCCACAAACGCAAGTAGAATGATCACCAGTATCATATAGTTTGGAGTAAGTGCCATCACTGCGTTTATGTACGCATCTGTTCCACCGTTTTCTCTATAATTCGCAAAGAATGTATCTCTCATGATCCACATTGGAAGCATCGTTCCAATTGTCCAAAGAGTGAATACACAATATCCGAAAACATTCTTGATCCAGTTCTTATAATCACCAGACTTCATAATCAAATCGCCAAGCAAACCAAATACAAGACCGAATAAGATTGACATCCAGGTCTGCCCAACAAGGAATGTCAAAAGACCAGTAATCACTCCCATGAGGGTAACTGCGCCAAACTTCTGCTCCTTGATGACAAACAGTACAAACGGAATCCCACCGAGAATACCTGCAACCAGTGGTAAGATGACTACAAAGATTGGAATGTAGCCAAGAATGCCCGCAATGGTAAATGCAACGAAATAAATCACACTAAACAAACCTACATTAATTAAATCTTTTACACCCAGTTTCATTTTCTTCTCCTTAAACTATATTATTGTCTTCCCAATTTCCAACCGATTGCTTCTTTTCTGCCATTGACAAAATCTGCATAGATACCAGCTTTCCTGATCAGCTCATCATGCTTGCCTTCCTGTGCAATCTTCCCATTATTTAATACTAAAATTTTTTCAGCATTTCTAACGGTCTTAAGACGATGTGCAATCATGATCACTGTCTTATCTTTTGTCAATTCCTCAATGGCCTTCTGTAATCTATCTTCATTTTCAGGATCCACATTGGCAGTTGCCTCATCAAAGATGACAATTGCCGCATCCTTAATCAGGGCTCGTGCAATCGAAATTCTCTGTTTCTCACCACCTGAAAGGGAAGCTCCGCCCTCACCAATCCTGGTATCATAGCCATCCGGAAGCGCCATGATAAATTCATGGCAACAAGCCCTCTTAGCCGCTTCTACTACTTCCTCATGAGTAGCTCCTGCCTTACCAAACTTGATGTTATTTTCAATCGTATCTGCAAAAAGGTAAACATTCTGAAATACCATGCTGACATTCTTCATCAAACTGTTCAGTGTATAATCCTTTACGTTTACTCCACCAATCGAAACAGATCCTGCATCCACATCCCAGAATCTTGAAATCAGACTGCAAAGAGTTGTCTTACCTGATCCGGAAGGACCTACAATCGCTGTCATCTTCTTCTCAGGAATAGTAAAGCTTACATTGTCCAATATCTTCTTTTTCTCATAAGCAAAATCCACATGTTCAAACTTAATTTCAGTTGTTGGCGGAACAATATCATTGCCACCCTCATCCATTATAGGAACATCATCAATCTTGTTTGCCTTGTCAATAGAATGTTCTGCAATTCTCATGTTTGCCACACAACTGCCTGCTACTTTGAGCTGCTCATATACCATAAACGAGCAGACTACCATAATCAAACTGTTTGTAAGCTCCATGGTTCCATTTATGTAAGATGTGATCGCACAGAACATCAAAGCCACACCAAACACATACAGAACAAGCTGCTGCATTGCCACATATGGTGTCATTTCTTTTTCAAGTTTTTCGTTTTTATTAAAACTTTCTTCAATGGCCCTGTCTACTTTTTTATCCAGATTATTATCCAAATCAAATGCCTTTACAACACTCATACCCTGAATCATTTCAAGCACTGTCTCCACAAGTGTTGCCTGTGCCTCCTGACGGGCAGGTACACCCTGTCTGGATTTTTTTTCCATTGCTGATGTGATAAGAAGGAAAATTGCAATTCCTAACAATGTGATCACACCCATTCTCCAGTCAAAGATCAGAATAAACAGCGCAAATACAAGTGAATTCAAAAAACCTCCAAGCGTTGTCACCAAAACCACCGGCACAGCACTTTCCACATCATTTAAAATTGTTGTTTCAATCGCCGTGATTTGTCCTAAGCTATTTTGATTGAAATAACCCATAGGAACACTCTTCAACTTTTCACCAATATCAATTCTCTTATCTGCAACCATGAAATAGCCTGCATGTGTTCTCTGAAGCTGTGAAAAGTACTGGGTGATAATCTTTCCTACAATGCTGACAACCATGATACCAAATGCAGTCCATGCAGTAGTTGTACTGACAGAATTTTCAACAATCGCCTTTAGGACAACATAAAGAGCTGCCACAAGAAATGCATTGAATATGGCATTTAAAAATCCAACGACAATAGACTTCTGCAAATTATTTTTTTCTTTAATAGAAAAACTCCAGATTTTCTTAAAAACACTCAGCATATTTATTCACCATCCTTTGCACCAATGTGAGCCTGCCACATCTGACGATAAAGCTCTGATTTTTCGAGCAGTTCCGCATGTGTACCCTGCGAATGGATTTTTCCATCCTTCACCACTACAATCTGATCCGAATCAATGATTGTAGAAAGACGATGTGCAATTACAATTAATGTCTTACCCTGAACCAACTTTGAAACAGCTTCCTGAATCAATGCCTCATTTTCCGGGTCCGTATATGCTGTTGCCTCATCCAAGATAACGATTGGCGCATTTCTAAGCATTGCACGGGCAATGGCAATTCGCTGTCTTTCACCTCCTGAAAGGTGACCACCAGCAGTACCTACTACTGTATCATATCCGTTTTCAAGTTTTCTGATAAACTCATCACAACCAGCAGCCTTTGCAACAGCTTCCACCTCCTGGTCTGTTGCGGTGGAACGGCCCATACGAATATTATTTCTAACTGTATCATCGAAAAGATAATTATCCTGGGCGACATACGCAATTGCATTCGCAATATCACTCTGGGAAAGCTCCTTGATGTTTCTTCCCCCGATCGTAATCTCTCCACCGTCTACATCCCAGAAACCTGCAATCAGCTTTGAAATCGTTGACTTACCACTACCGGAAGGTCCCACCAAAGCAGTTACGGTACCTGCCGGAATTTCAAGGTCAACTCCCTTTAAGACTTCTTTTTCCTCATTGTACCGGAATGTAACATTCTTTAAAGAAATATCAGTACCATTCATCTGAGCAGAAACCTTAGGACGAATCAGTTCCGGGCCATCTAATATATCAGCAATAATACCAACTACTGTCCCCATCGCCGCAATGCTATCCACAAAATTACTTGCTGCAAGAATTGGCCCAATGATACTCATGGAAATGATCATGATTGTAACAAAAGTCTCAGAAGTCAATGTGCCATTCATATAAAAAATACAGCCGATTGGTAATACCGTTAATAAAGTAGAGGGACATATTGCTGTATATGCTGACATAGGCCACTGACAGCTCTTCATCCAGTTGTAATAGAAGGAAGCATTATCCACCACTGCATCTTCGTATTTTTTATATGAACTTGAACTTTGGTTAAAGGCCTTGATGACCTCAATCCCATTCACGTACTCAACAACTGTATCATTCATATGTTTATTGATCCGAACAGATTCCTGATATTTAGCAGGATACGTCTTACCCATGATTGCAACAAAGCACATACCAAACGGAAATACCACTAAAGTCAGAAGTGCCATTCTCCAGTCCAGCACAAACAAATAAACTAACAAACAAACAGGAATAAGAATATTTGCTGTCATCTCTGGAACAAGATGTGCCAGTGTTGTCTCTAATCCCTCTACTCTGTCTACAATCGTATCCTTCATCTGACCTGATGGAGTCTCCAAAAGAGTCCCCATTGGCATTTTAGATAACTTTGAAATCATTTTCAAACGAATGGATTTTAAGGTTTTGTATGTTGCACTATGAGAAATGGTTGTTGAAACATTTGCAAATACAACCTTAAGAACATATGCAGCCAATGCAATCACGCACAGTTTGCTATAATAGCCGATATCTGTATTCCCACTCATCAAAGCGACAATAATCTTTGCCCCTACAAAATATGGAACTACACCTGCCACTACACCAATAATGGCAAAAATAACAGATTCTATGAACTTATTTTTAGAATCCGATGCCAGTCCGAGCAATACTGCAATTGGACTCTGTTGCTTTTCCTTCATAATCACCCTCCTGAGTTTGTCTAATTGAATTCAAGTCAGCAACTCCTAACTCTGCCGGGTATTTTACCATCATGATTTTCAAATGTCAACTGCCTTTTATAGGTTATTAGGGTATTTGATAATAAATATCCATTTGTTTGAAACTTAAATTCACTTTCAAATTAATAAATTTTTAATTATTCATTGCCCTTCAGTTAGTTATCACTAACTTACATTTCAAAAAAAACTGCTTACACAGAAGCAGTCTCTTTTCTTTTTCACTGGCAAGTATGCGCCACCTTATCCTTCCAGTGCCCCATATCCCCGCATTTCGATGCGAGGTCCACCGGTTCCTTCTATATATGCTTTGGTAATGGTCACCTTTCCGATGCTGTCATCCTTTGGAATCTCATACATGATATCTAACATAAATTCCTCAATAATAGCACGCAGAGCTCTTGCACCAGTCCCTTTCTTCAGTGCACGCTCTGCAATGGCATCCAGAGCATCCTCATCAAAGGCCAGATCCACTTCATCTAGCGCAAGCAGTTTCTGGTACTGTCTGACGATGGCATTCTTCGGTTCTTTCAATACTCGAATGAGCATATCTTTGCTCATTCCATCTAAAGTATAAATAATAGGCAGTCGTCCAATAAACTCTGGAATCATGCCAAAAGCACGCAAATCTTCAATCTGCACCTTTTGTAAAATATTCCGGTCATTTTCATACTGATCTTTCAACTCTGCCCCAAACCCCATAGAGGAAGATTGGTTCAGACGTTCTTTGATGATGTTCTCTAATTCTGGAAACGCACCACCGCAGATAAAGAGAATATCTCTTGTATTGACTGTCTTTAAGGGCACCATGGCATTCTTACTGGTAGCACCTACCGGCACTTCCACCTCTGCACCCTCTAATAATTTTAACAACCCCTGCTGTACAGATTCCCCACTCACATCTCTGTTTGTGGTATTGCGCTTCTTGGCCAGCTTATCAATCTCATCGATGTAAATGATACCCTGCTCTGCACGTTCCACATCATTGTCTGCATTGTCCAGAAGCTTAGATACCACGCTCTCAATGTCATCTCCAATATAGCCTGCTTCTGTCAGTGATGTGGCATCTGCAATGGCAAGGGGCACATCCAACAGCTTTGCTAAAGTTTTCACCAGGTAGGTCTTACCACTTCCAGTAGGTCCGATCATCAGCATATTGGACTTTTCAATCTCCACATCATCCTGTTGTTCTTTAGAGGCAATCCTTTTATAATGATTGTAAACAGCTACGCTGATGACTTTCTTGGCATGCTCCTGCCCCACCACATAGTCATTGAGCTTTGCATAAATCTTATGAGGCGCCGGAATGGACTTGATGTCAATTGCCGGTACCGATTCTGTTTTCTTCTCCTGCTGTTTCTTTGGCGCCTCCTGCTCCTGGAACAGTTCTGCTCCCGGAAATCCCCCAAAGAAATTCATCCCATATGGAAATCCATTCTGTCCCACCTGATCAAAGGCTCTCTGCATACAATCATTGCAAATGCAGAGATTCCCCGGCATATGCACCATCTTGCCTGCTTTGCTCTCTGGCCTGCGACACACATAACAGATTTCTTCCTGCGTTCCATTTTGATTTCTATCTTCCGACATTTTCCTCTTCCTTTCACATAAAGAAAACAGCGGCCAAAGGCCGCTGGATCATGCATACACGATGGAATCATGAAACAAATGCTCAGCCTCTGGCAAGACCTGTCACACCTGTTCTCGCCAATTCCAGAATTCCATACGGAGAAACCAATTCAATAAAAGAATTGATCTTTCCTTCCTGTCCCGTTACTTCCATCATAAGAGATTCTGCTGTCACATCCACTACCTTTGCATGGAAAATATCTGCAATGGCAATCACCTGCTGTCTGGTGTCTGCGGTAGTGGCTACCTTCACATATATTAACTCTTTACATACAGACTCCCCTGCCGGCAATACCTTGATCTCCAGTACATCTACCAACTTCAGCAACTGCTTCTCAATCTGCTCTAAAATCTCCGGCTCCCCACTGGTTACAATGGTCATACGGGAATATGCCGGATTTTCTGTCTCACCTACCGTTAGACTGTCAATATTATATCCACGGCGGCTAAACAGACCTGCTACACGGCTCAGTACACCAGCCTGATTATCTACTAATAAAGAAAACACTCTCTTACTCATCTTGCCCTCCAATCCTGCCGAAGCAGTGCGACATGTTGTCGCTTTTTCACTCTCTTCGTAGCTGTTCAGTCCCTTCACAAAATAGCGGCTCCTGAACAGTTATCTTTTTTCATCATAACAAAATTACCCTCTATTTGTCAATGGATTTCCTTGTATTTCATAAGGCATCACAAAATTGTCATCTTTTGTCGAAATAGATTGACAGAACATCCCCGTCAATATTATACTTTAGTTATCATATTTGCAAAAGAGGAGGTTTTATTATGGCTTACTGTACAAATTGCGGTGCCAAGTTGCCGGATAACGCATATATCTGTCCGGAATGTGGCATTTCTCAAGTCACAGGTTCTGCCACTGTACCGGAAAGTGACGAAGGCGGTATTCTGTGGGGACTGCTTGGCTGCTGTATCCCCATTGTAGGTCTGGTTTTGTATCTGGTATGGAAAGATACCAAACCAAACAGTGCCAAAGCAGCCGGGATCGGTGCGCTAGTTTGTGTCATCATCAACGTGGTATTTTATATTTTGGCACTGGTATTGGGCATCGGGTCTGCTGCCCTGAGTACCCTGATATTGTTCTAGCA
Organism: Lachnospiraceae bacterium; assembly: GCA_017457865.1. Classification (GTDB taxonomy): domain Bacteria; phylum Bacillota; class Clostridia; order Lachnospirales; family Lachnospiraceae; genus UBA2942. The sequence goes on from JAFTGN010000101.1 coordinate 102,550, forward strand.
TGAGGGCATGGTTCACCAAATGGCTGCCCATTGTGTTTGGCTGTCACTGCCGGGCTGACCGTTCCTTTTTTTATCATGGACGACAGTTTCCCATCTGTGCCAGATGCACCGGCGAACTCATAGGCATACTGACTGCGTTGATGGGATATGCTTTTTTTCATCCATCCGTATGGCTTACAGCCCTTCTGCTGCTTCCCATGCTGGCAGACGGCTGGATACAGGCATTGACCCCTTACACCAGCACCAATTTCAGACGGCTGATCACCGGTATTTTATTTGGATACGGTCTGTTCACGCTGTTTCTGATGTCTGTGATTGCCACATTTCTGTACGGATATCACTATGGACTGACATTGTTCCACTAAAAAGCAGGTGCGGCACAATCCAAAAAGGAATTGTGCCGCGCCTGCTTTCATACTTTCATTCTGCGGTATCGCACCATTTTTCCAAAAACTCTGCTCTTGATCATACCTACCGCTACATAATTGCTACAATAAAGGTGAAAACACACGCAATACCGAATTCACACAACCTCTCCACCAACCAGGACGGAATTCTCCCGGTTCGATTTTTCTGCTCTTTCCAATGGTCTCAAATACATCCCGTTTCACATCCAGCACTGCCTTACAGCCGTAAAACCAGCTGGCACATTCAAAATGGAGAAAAAGGCTTCGAAAGTCCCAGTTTATGGTGCCGACAATCGCCATTTTGTCATCACAAACCATACTTTTGGCATGAATAAAGCCCGGTGTAAACTCATAAATTTCAATTCCCACCTGAAGCAGGGCACTATAGTTGGACCTAGTAACCTGATACACCGTCTTCTTATCCGGGATACCCGGTGTGACGATTTTCACGTCTACCCCTCTCTTGGCCGCCATGATCAGGCTGTTGCGCAGCTCATCGCTGAGGATCAGATACGGAGTGAAAATATATACATAATCTTTGACCTGCCCTAACATATCAATATAAATGTTTTCCGCCAACGGATTGTCATCTAGCGGATCATCTCCATAAGGTTGTACAAATCCCTGCCCGGTAAATGGTTCCGGATGCCACCTATGAGGCATATACTCTTTCAAATCCACAGATGGAGCTTCTTCCGGACGAACGCTGGTCCACATTTCCAAAAACATTTCTGTATAGTTATACACTGCATCCCCCACCAAGCGAATGCCAGTGTCCTTCCAATATCCAAAGGGGCTATTGATATTAATATAGCGGTCAGACAGGTTGATGCCGCCGGTAAAAGCAGTATGTCCGTCTATCACCAGAATCTTTCTGTGGTCACGATGATTCATCACCATAGAAAACATCAATCCAATGTGATTAAAGGACTCACATTTGATATGAGGATCAATGGACTCTAATTTCTTTCTGTAATTCAATGGCAAATATGTGACAGACCCCATATCGTCATACAGGATCTTGACTTCTACCCCTTCCTTTGCTTTCCGAGTCAAGATGTCCACCATAGGGTTCCACATTTCTCCAACTTCAATGATGAAAAATTCCAGAAAGATGAAATGTTCTGCCTGCTCCATAGCCTCCAACATGGCCCGATAGATCAGGTGGCTTTCCGGATAATAGGTCACTTCTGTGTTCTCGTGAACCGGAAAATGCTCATCTTCCCAGATAAACCGACTAGTGGCACCTGCACGTCTGTCCACTGACAGCAGGTGATCCAGTACCTCTGGCTTTTGGGCTGAAACATCTCGTATCTTGTTCTGAGAAATATTTAGTTTACCTCGCAGCTTTTTGCTGGGCCTCTTATCACCGCAAAACATATAAAGAGGCACACCAAACAACGGAAACAGCATAATGATAATGATCCATCCCATCTTATATGCGGAAGGCTCATGGTCTGTATTCACCAGATACAGTACGAATACCACGCCCAATACACTGGTGACAAAGGAAATATAGGAAAGCCTCTCCTGGAGTTTTACAAGAAGAATGATCCACCATCCAATCTGTAATAACATCAGCAATGCAGTGATCATCATTCTTCTGGTTGCCAATTCTTTGTATTTCTTCATGTATACCATCTCTTTCCTAATTTCTACAGTTTTGAAACTGTCATCTGCGCAAAGAATATTCTTCCATATTCCATACTTTATCCACCAGACCATCATAAAATTCCGGTTCATGGCAAACCAGTAAAATGGCACCTTTGTATTCCTGTAATGCCCGTTTCAATTCTTCTTTGGCATCTACATCCAGATGATTGGTGGGCTCATCCAATAACAGTATATTCGTTTCCACATTGATCAGTTTACACAGACGTACTTTCGCCTGTTCCCCACCGCTTAATACACGTACCTTACTTTCGATGTGTTTGGTGGTCAAACCACATTTTGCCAGCGCACTGCGCACCTCATACTGGGTGTAAGAGGGAAATGTCTGCCAGATTTCCTCAATGCAGCTATTGTCACCAGGGGGCATCTCCTGCTCAAAATATCCTGTATACAGATAATCTCCCAGATGCACCTGACCGGACAATGTCGGAATCAATCCCAGCAGACTTTTTAAAAAAGTGGATTTTCCGATTCCGTTGGTTCCCACAATGGCAATCTTCTCGCCCCGTTCCATCCGCAGGTTCATCGGTTTGGATAAAGGATGGTTTGCCTCATACCCCAAGACCAGATCTGTTGTCTCAAAAATGACCTTGCCGGCTGCTCTGGCATTCTGAAAATGGAACTCCGGCTTGGGTTTTTCTGCCGCCAGTTCGATCACATCCATCTTGTCTAGTTTCTTCTGTCTGGACATGGCCATATTTCTAGTGGCCACTCTTGCCTTATTGCGAGCTACAAAATCTTTCAGATCTTCTATCTCCTTTTGCTGTCTCTTATAAGCCGCCTCTAACTGAGCCTTCTTCATCTCATAGACTTCCTGGAATTTATCATAGTCTCCCACATACCGGTTCAACTCCTGATTTTCCATATGATAAATCAGATTGACCACACTGTTCAAAAATGGAATGTCATGAGAAATCAAGATAAACGCATTCTCATAATCCTGCAAATACCGTTTCAGCCATTCAATATGCACTGCATCCAGATAATTAGTAGGCTCGTCAAGCAGCAGAATATCCGGCTTCTCCAGTAGCAACCTGGCAAGCAGCACTTTGGTACGCTGGCCACCACTTAATTCTGTCACATCTGTATCCAGACCCAGTTCCATGACACCCAGCGCTCTGGCCACTTCCTCTACCTTGGTATCAATGATATAAAAATCATGCTGCTCTAACAACTCCTGATAGGTACCGGTTTCTTCTAACAGACGATTCATTTCCTCCTCATCTGCTTCCCCCATCTGCAAAAACATATCATTCATCTCTGCTTCCATGTCATACAGATAGGAAAATGCACTGCGCAGCACATCTCCTACCGTCATCCCCGGCTCTAATACTGTATGCTGATCCAGGTAACCGGCACGGACATTCTTTGCCCAAATCACCTTCCCCTCGTCTGGCACCAACTTTCCAGTGACGATATTCATAAAAGTGGATTTTCCCTCTCCATTGGCACCAATCAGCCCAATATGCTCTCCTTTCAACAGTCGAAAGGAAACGTGATTGAAAATCGCCCGATCCCCAAATCCATGTGTCAAATTCTGTACTTCTAAAATCATATCCTCTTTCCTTACAGGCATCTGCCTTCTTCTTGATACACTTCTATCCAACAGCCGTCTGACTGTTGCGGCAACATGCCATGGATACAGTCTGGTATATCCGTTCTACACCCATGGCGTTCACTTATACAGTACATTATACTGAAAAACAGACAAAATACAAACAGTTTTGCAATTTTTCTTTTGTTCTTTTTTGTCTTCTTTTTCTCTGTTTTGTCCACTTTACCTTCACACCTTGCTTTCCAAAAATACCCCTGCTACACTAAAATCAAAGTACAAATCCACCAAAACGGAGGTATATTATGAAAATCAAAATAGCAGAAGATTACTATCAGATGAGTAGAATCGCTGCCAATATCATCTCTGCACAGATCATCATCAAACCAGACTGTGTACTGGGACTGGCAACTGGCTCTTCTCCTATTGGCACCTATAACCAGCTGGTTCGCTGGTATGAAAAGGGAGATTTGGATTTTTCAGAAGTGACCACCATCAATCTGGATGAATACAAGGGACTCTCTCCTAACAATCCACAAAGCTACCGTTATTTTATGAACCATCATCTGTTTGACCGGGTGAACATTCAAAAATCACGAACCTATGTACCAGATGGTCTGGAAGCGGATGCAGAAAAAGCCTGCGCCGATTACAACGCCATCCTCAAAAACTGCGGTGGCATTGATTTACAATTATTGGGACTGGGACGAAACGGACACATCGGATTCAATGAACCGGGAGCCGCTTTTGAAAAGGAAACCCACTGCGTCAATTTGACCCAGAGTACCATCGACGCCAACTCCCGCTTCTTCTCCTCAGAAGAAGAAATTCCGAAACAAGCATACACCATGGGCATCAAGTCCATCATGCAGGCACACAAGATTCTGGTGATCGTCAATGGCATACAGAAAGCTGAAATCGTGAAACAGGCATTCTTTGGACCGATTCCCCCTCAGGTACCTGCCTCTGTGCTGCAATTACATCCGGATGTGACACTGGTGGCAGACAAAGAGGCTCTGTCACTTTTATAAATTGTAGATAGGCAATTGCCTCTCTAATCCCGACTTTTTTGAAAGGAGTAAATATTCGCTATGTTAATTCGAAATGGACTTGTGTTTACTGGAGAGGGAAAGTTTGCACAACTGGATGTGGTCACAGATGGAGATTTGATTGGGGCTTTACTACCGCCTGGCACAGCAGATACAACCAATCAAACTGTGGTAGATGCCACAGGATGTTATGTGATCCCCGGTTTGACAGATATTCATTTTCATGGCTGTGACGGATTTGATTTCTGTGATGATTCTTTAGAGGCCTGTGAACATCTGGCTTCTTTTGAACTGCAGCACGGGGTCACGTCTATCTGTCCGGCGACTATGACCCTTTCCGCTGACAAGCTGCGCAGCATTTGTCAAACAGCTGCTGCGTTTCGTGACAAACAACACCTCAACCCTGCACTGGAACAGGCTGACCTGATCGGTGTGCATATGGAAGGACCTTTTATCAGCCCTGCAAAAAAAGGGGCGCAAAATGAAGCGTTTATTCAAAAGCCGGATCGTACACTGGTACGCCGTTTTCTTTCTGATTCCAAGGGACTGGTAAAACTGATCTCTCTGGCACCGGAACGAGACGGTGCCATTGCCTGCATCGCAGAATGTAAGGACGAAGTGGCATTTTCCATTGCCCATACCGAAGCCAACTATGCTACCGCTATGGCTGCCTTACAGGCAGGTGCTAATCATGTGACCCACACCTTCAACGCCATGCCCCCATTCCATCACAGAGACAGCGGCGTGATCGGTGCTGCCTTTGACCAGGCAGACTGTTTTGCCGAGTTGATCTGTGATGGCATTCACATTTCCGCACCGGTGGTACGGGCTGCCTTTCGTCTGTTTGCCGGACGCATCATCCTGATCAGTGACAGTATGCGGGCTGCTGGCAAGCCGGATGGCACATATACACTGGGAGGACTAGAAGTCACCGTCCATGGCCAATACGCCACTTTGGCAAACGGCACGCTGGCAGGCAGTGTCACTCCCTTGTATGAATGCATGCGCACTGCTGTGTCTATGGGAATTCCACTGGAAGATGCCGTCACAGCCGCCACCATCACACCGTGCCGTTCCATTGGCATGGATGGACAGTACGGCAGTCTGGAACCGGGCAAAAAAGCACACCTGCTTCTGTTGGATCAGCAGACATTAGACATCCGGCAGATCATCAAAGGCAGCGTACAGTTACCGCTTTCTGCCCTGCATTAAATTTCTGTATTCATTGGCAGAGTGTCCGGTCATTTTTTTAAACACTCTGGAAAAATGTGCCATATCGAGAAAGCCTACCTGCTCGGCAATATCTCCGATCCGCAAAGAGAGATCTGCCAGCAACTCCTTGGCTTTCTCAATGCGCACATGATTTAAAATGTCAGAAAAACTCTTCTCTGTATAGCGGTTTAACAGCTTACTCAAATGCCACTGGCTCACATACACATGTTCCGCCACATCCGATAATTTCAACTTCTCACGATAATTTTCTGCAATATACTGTAATGCATTGTTCACGATAAAGCTTCCCGCCGCAGACTCCTGTAATTCTTCTTCCGGCTGTGGCGGTTCTGTCTGTTCTGTTTCTGGTTGCTCCGATTGAACTGCATCCACTGGGGCTTTCTTTCTCGCAGCAGTTCTTTGGTCTAACTGTGCCACCATTGCCTCAATGGCCTCTGTCAGCTCGTCCATTTTAGAAGGCTTCAACAAATATCTGGTCACCCCCAGACGAATGGCCTGTCTGGCATATTCAAAATCCCGAAATCCGGTCAATATGGTAATCTCCATATCCGGATGCTGTGATTTCAGTGCCGCAATCATAGACAACCCATCCACACCAGGCATCCGAATATCCGAAAACAAAATATCCGGACAGACCCAATTGATCACCATTTCTCCCTCCTGAGAGGTCAAATCATTTAACAGTCTGGTGATGGCTCTTGTCTCCGGTCTGCGTAAAAAGAACATCTGGGTAAACAAGTCATTGTAGCTCCACAAAAAGGAGAAGATAGCTACCGTGGCAAATGCCGGTTTGGTCAATGGAATGATGACTTTGAAGAAAATCCGGATGGGACCACACCCCTCTAAGAAAGCTGCCTCCTCCAGTTCAATGGGCAGTCCTTTGATATAACCGGTCAGTACCACAATAGCAAAAGACAGATTCCCTGCAATCTGTGGCAAAATTACAGAGAGCATAGACAACCACCAGTTTCTGGTATTGACAATTCCCCAGGAAGTTTCCATGGTATACACCGGAATAATGGTGGCAAATACCGGAAACATCATGCCTGCTACCACCAACGTACTCAACGTATTGCGCAGCTTAAATCTATAACGCACCAATGCAAAAGCCGCCAGTCCTGCCAACAATACCACCCCTGCGCATACCACACAGGAAATGAAGACACTGTTTTTATATGCGGAAAAAATATCCAGATTCTGAAATGCCTTCCGATAGTTTGCTGTGGTATATAGATTTCCAACCGGCAGAGAGAAAGAATTGCTCAAAATCTTATCTTTTGCCTTAAAAGAATTCTGGAATACCCATATGATAGGATATACCGTAGTCATTGCCCAGAAGATCAGAAACAGGTATACCAGCGCCACAGAAGGCTTCCATCTCTTTTTTCGCGCCGGTCTGCTTTGGAAGGATTTGGTCATTTCCTTTTGTTTCATCGTTTCATTCCTCCCATTAATAGTCTTTCTCTTTGAAAATGGTATTGACCACTTTGGATAATACCACACCCAAAATTACGATCATCACCGCCAATGCCGCACCGTAGTCTACATTTTTGACCTCCATGGTCTGATAATACATGTAAGTTCCAGTCAAAAATGTGGATTTCAATGGCATCCCCTTTGGGAACATGATCCAAGGCAGATCAAATACCTTTAAGGCCCCTGTGACTGCCAGCACTGCGCAGGTACACAATACATTATGCGCCATGGGCAGGGTAATATAGCGGATCCTCTGCAGTTTCGTAGCACCGTCAATGGAGGCTGCTTCATACAATTCCTCTGGAATGTTATTCAAACCAGTAATGATGATCACAAAGTAAAAGCCTACATACTGCCACATAACCGGAAGCATCATAGTAAACAATGCCAGGTGTTCCCCTTTCCAGTCAATGAGCGTCTTTCGTCCCAACACTTCCAAAAACTGATTCAGCATCCCCTTATCATAAAGGAAAATCAGGTGAACAACAAACCAAGTGCGGTTGCAGAAACCACAATAGGGAAAAAGTATAATGTACGGAACAATTTTGCCCCCTTGGTGATATTATCTACCATCAATGCCAGTATCAATGCAATGCCCACCTGCCCTACCAGTGTCACCACCATCATGATGAGTGTATTCTTCAATGAAGTCCACACATTCTGGTCATGAATTATTTCTACATAGTTGGTATACCACGGAGTGTTGAATTCTTCTCCGGATACGCCTAACTGCTTGATCTGCATGAAACTGTCTAAAATATTTTTAAAGAACGGATAATACAGATACACTGCCATAAAGACAAATGCAGGAAAGAGAAAAAGAATCAAAGGTTTTTTATTTTTATATATATTTGCATCCATTCAATCTACCTCTTTTTCAGGAATGCCGGAGGTGCAAACCACCTCCGGCATTTCCACTGTTCCTCATCGAATTCTATCTTTTTTATGATCACTGTGCTGCGTATACATCCAGACCTTCCTGAACTGCATCTGCTGCGCTGACATTTCCGGTTACGATCTCTGGCATGCCATCAAAAGTAGATACTCGGCACTCACCATTGAACACATCCTGTACTGCACCAGTCAGGGAAGTACAGCCTGCCATCATGCTCATTGCCTTGATCTGCAATGCATTAAATGCTTCTTCATCTACTTCCGGTGCATTTTTCAATGCACTTGCAGTATGCTGTGCAAAGATCGGTACCACTTCATCAGATGTCATATAGGAAACAAAGCTGACTGCTGCCTCTCTCTTCGCCGGATCATCCCATGCCTTCTTGGTGATATAATAACCCATGGACAAACCACCGATCAGGTCTGTTGCCTTTCTGGTGTCACTACCCGGTACATATGTCACATCAAAGTTTGCCAACTTATCGGTATCTAAAGTAGCTGCATCATCCGGATCTGATTGGCAGGCAGATACGATACCACCTACTTTCCAGGAACCATCAATCAGGAATGCTGCCTTGCCATCTACGAACATGGCAAATGTCTCATCATCTGTTGCGGATAACGTGTTATCTGGGAAATAGCCGCTTTCATACAGGCTCTTGATATCTTCCATACCGGCTACCCAACCCTTACCGATTTCATCCTCGATGCTTGCCGGAACAGTCAGATGGTCTTCAACCGTTGTATGATTGAAGATTGCAAACTCCCACCAATAATGGGGAATGTTGCCTAATGCTGCCGCAATAGGAGTATATCCTGCATCCTTGATCTTTTCACAGTCTGCCAGGAACGCATCCCATGTATAATCTGCGCCAGGTACCTCTACCCCTGCTGCATCCAGCACTTCTGTGTTCACAAACATTGCCTCCCAGTATCCATTGACCGGCACCGCATATGCTTTGTCATCTACCATAGAAGCCGGGATACGCCCGTCATCCATATTGGAAGCATATTCCGGATACTCTGCTCTGATGTCTTCAATGGAAATCACCTTACCTGCCTTGATGAAATCATTGGCATCCGCACCATTAAAAAAGAACAATACATCCGGCTCAGAACCGGTTTCAAAGTCTGTCACCACACGAGTCTTAAAAGAGTCATCGGAAGTGGCTGACATATCTACTACTGTATTACCAGTTTCTCTTTCCCATGCTTCATAGCTGGCCTTGTAATTCTGTGCATTTCCATCATTTCCCGCAAAAGTAGTCACCACTTCCAGTTCTACACTGCCTGTAGTACTACCTGCTCCCTTTGTTTCAGTGGCAACTTCTTTCTTACTGCCACATGCTGCCATGGAAAACGCCATGGTACATGTCAATAACAATGCTGTGATTTTTTTCAGTTTCATACTCCATTCCTCCCTGGGTAAAATCATGCCGCCTGTTCAACCTGCCGAATGATTTTTTCTCAGGTATGGCGACTTTGTTGTTTTTGTTGTCTTTATCATACCGAATTTTATGCAAAAAGATAATTGTTAACGTTGCCATTTATTGACTTTTCTTGTTTTCCTGTTGCATTTTTACCACAAGCGTACTAATGGTGCTTTTTTCCTGTTCATTTGTAATGGTCAGACCGCACTCCTCTCCGTAAATGATCTTTAACCGCCTGTTGACATTGCGGATGCCGATGCTGACCCGGGAATCTTCTTTATTGTTTTCTTCGCTTTGCAGCAACCTGTCAATCTTTTTCCGGTCTGCTTCTGTCAGGTTCCCGTCATTTTCCACCTAGATATAGAGCATGTCCTCTTTTCGGAAAATCCGAATTTCCACCTTTCCTCTGCGGTTTGCCTCCACTCCATGTTCCACTGCATTTTCCACAATGGGCTGGATGATCAGGATGGGTACCATGACTTCTAACAAACTGTTATCAATGTGACGGCTGACCTGAAATCGTTCCCCAAACCGTCTGGAAATAATATACAGATACGCATCTACATACGTAAGTTCTTCAGCTAACGTTACAAAAGAAGACTGCTTCCGGTTTAATGTGGCACTCAGCATAGTGGCAAGCGCCCCGATCATATCACTGACATTGTCATTTCCCTGCATTCTGGCTTCCCAGTTGATGATTTCCAGTGTATTGTTCAGAAAGTGGGGATTGATCTGGGATTGCAATGCCTTGATATTAGCATCTTTCAACGCCAGTTCCTCCTGATAGATGGTTTCAAACTGATATTGGAGTTCCGATGACATCTTATTAAATGCCTGACACAGGTAGGCAAATTCTTCACTGCCACCAGAAGACTTCACCTGAAACCCATATTCTCCCTGTGCCACCTTTCCGGAAGCAGAAGTCAGTTCTGCAATGGGACGGTTGACTTTATGCTCAAAAAACCGGAAGATCACAAAAAACAGCGGGATCATTAATGCTGCTACACAGCCTAAAATGATTCGAATGATTCCCACCTCATTGACCATACTGGCACGATCCAGGCTGGCTGCAAAAGTCAATGTTTGTGTCTTCCAGGGCACGGTCTGATACACCAACTCTGCATTCTGACCACCATAAACAATCTCTACTGCTTCCTGTGCAGGAATCAGCGTCTGGATCCCTTCCTTTATCCCATTGTCAAACAATGCTTCTCCATCTAATAAAATCTCAAACTGCTCTGCGCCCCAAATACTTTCCAGACTGCCAAATATGATTTCCGGGTCTAACTCCAGTACCAGCATGGCATAGGGGTGAAAGGAGCTGTCCACCAGATTTCGTACCAGATACAGATGGCCTTCACGATGAAGCAATTTCAATCCGGTATCCAGCGTATCCTGTTCTGCCAGCACCTGCTCCTGCACATAAGATTTAAAATACAGCGACCGGTGATAACCGGTATACCCGCTGTTGTTATCCTGATAGGTATTGTATGTATAATATACTTCTTCTGGTTCCCGATCAAAAAACAGCATAGTACAAAGAAGACTGGCATCATACTTATACTGTTGATTCAAAAAAGCAGTTACAGAGGCTGACAATTTCTGTTTCTGATGGTCTGCCAGATACTGCCTGTAACTTTCTCGAATGGTGGGAATATAGGATGCATTTTTAGACAATGTTTCTGCTTCCTGCAAGCGCATCATACAGATTTCCACTGCATTTTCTGTGGAGATGCGGATGGTTCGCGCAATCTGCCCATTGATCATAGAAAAGGTGATGCCAAGCATCACAACAGTCAAAAGCACCAATGGCAGGACCCAGCCTGCCACCAGTGTTCTGATCATACTCCAACGAAGGGATTTTTTGTGATTGGATTTTGAAAACTTCAAATTTGTTCTCGTCCTTTCCTGTTTATTTTAATTCCAGGAAATCTTCATACAGGTCACTGATCTCTTTTGCCTGCTCTGCCAATGGCATCTCACAAAAGATGCGCAGCAACGGTTCTGTACCGGAAAATCTGGCAATCACCCATCCCCCATTTTTGAAATACACTTTGCATCCGTCCAGATACGATACATGATCGATTTCATAAGGCAGCTTAGGCAGCTTCTTTTCCTCCATCAGCAGCTTCGTCATTGCTGCTTTCTTTTCCCGGCTGAATTGATAATCTCTTTCTTCCATATATATCTTACCACATTCCTCTTCAATGTCCCCATAAATTTCAGAAAGTTTTTTGCCGGTTTTGGCAATCATCTCTACCAACAGTGCTGCCGCATATACACCATCCTTGCCATGAATGTGCCCTTTCACAGTCAAACCACCAGAGGACTCTCCCCCAATGATGGCATCCGTCTCTGTCATCTTAGCAGAAATATACTTGAATCCCACCGGTACTTCATAGCACTGTTCTCCGAACTTTTCTGCCACTCTGTCTAACATATGGGTCGTAGCCAGATTTCGTACCACCGGACCACGCCAGCCCTTATACTTCACCAGATAATAGTATAACAATACCAGAATTTCGTTTGGATGCAGAAATCTGCCTGTATCGTCAATGACACCGATCCGGTCCGCATCTCCATCTGTTGCCAGACCAATGTCACATCCATTGTCTAACACATGATTCTGCAGTCCACGCAGAGTAGCCGCAGTAGGAGAAGGCAGCTTGCCGCCAAACAACGTATCATGACGATCATGGATGGTATAAATATCACAACGAGCAGTCAATAAAATGGTCTTTAAGGATGTCTCACTGACCCCATACATAGGATCCAATGCCACACGCAGTCCGGCTTTTTTAATAGCCTCAATATCCACAGCAGAAAGGATATTGTCCAGATATTCATTTAGCGGATAAATCTCCTGAATCAATCTCTTTTCTTTTGCTTCCTCATAATCCATAGCCCGAATGTCTTCCTGTTTGATTCTGGACGCATATGCTTCAATATCCGCTGTCTGGGTCTCATCTGCATCTCGCCCTCCCTTTGTAAAGACTTTGATGCCATTATAAATGGCCGGATTATGACTGGCTGTCACCATCATACCGTAAGGCAGCTTATGCTTCATCGTATAATACATGATCAAAGGAGTCGGTGCAGACTTGTTTACCAACAAAGCCTGAATCCCCTCTGCCGCAAATACTTCCGCCGCCCACTGCATGGATTCTTTGGATAAAAAACGTCTGTCATATCCGATGACAATCTGTTCCAATACCCCCTCTGCTTTCATCTTGTCACACATCGCTTTTGCCAGCAGTTGAATGTTGGCTTTTGTAAATTCCTCTCCGATGACGGCTCTCCAGCCGCCGGTACCAAATGCAATCATAGTTCCTCCTTCATTCTAGAACGCCTTCGCTTCAAAAAAACTGATACGCAGGCTGTTGTCTGACGATTCATAATCTGTTTTTCACAGCCTGATGGAACGCTTTACGCTACCCCATCACAACAATTACCTCATGTTCCGTGCCTGGCTGCTGGGCCTTTATGGAATTTCCTTTTTGACCATCTAAATAAAGTTCTTTTACACCTTTCATCACACCGTCCGGATTCTTTACTGTAATCTTGTATGTGGCACCACGCCATTGTCTGCTTACCGTGAACTCCTTCCAGTCTGCCGGAATACAAGGGTCAATGGCCAGCGTGTCAAACTGGGGCCGAATGCCCAATATGTATCTGGTGGCACTAAAATAGGACCAGCCGCCGGAACCGGTCATAAACGGATGTCTGGCTCTGCCAAAGGCTGTGTGATCTCTTCCTACAATGAACTGACAATAGGAATACGGTTCTGCCTCCCGAATCTCGATCTGATCATTTTGATGATATGGACAAAGTGCGTCATAAAATTTCATGGCCAGATCTCCTCTGCCGATCTTACAGGCTGCCCCCCATGCCCATGGATTGGGATGAGAGAACACCGCACCGTTTTCTTTCAAACCCGGATATACTCTGGTGACAAAACCAATGTCATCATCTGGTACCGTATAGGATGGCGCATTCAGCAAGATTCCATACCGGGTAAAGAGATACTTGTCGATGCTCTCCAATGCCTTTTCTGCCCGTTCCCCTATGGCTGCACCGGACAGCACTGCCCATGCATTGGACTCTAAATGCACTCTGCCTTCTGTATCTTCTTTTGTGCCGATCTTCCGTCCGTTTTTTGTAATGCCTCTGATATACCACTCACCGTCCCAAAGCTCTCTGTCACAAACTTCCTTTACATGATCTGCCAATGTCCGATACCTGGACACGTCCTCTGTTCTACCCAGATACTCGGCCAATTCTACGAAGTTTTCCAGCGCCCAGTAATGAAGAAATGATACCATGGCACTTTCTCCACCTCCTAAGTTCAAGCAGTCATTCCAGTCTGCACGCAGACCTTTGCAAATGCCGGTCTGCCCCACCTGTCTGGCAGAAAAGTCCAGAATGGTCTTCATATGGTCATATACTGTATCTTCTCCTCCATCCGCATAAGAAACCCTCCGGTCTACAAACGATACTTCCCCGGTTTCCTTAATATACTCTACAATAGAAGATACCAGCCACAATGCATCATCCGAGCAGGCATCCTTTAAACCATGAATCATCTGACTCTGATCAAATTCCGGCACAACCGTAGGAGATTTGAATGGTTTCTGCTCTTCTTTCTTCTCAAACCACTCCGGTTGGAACAGGTGCAGACCGTAGCCTTCTGAAACCAGTCCCTGTAACAGCTGCATGATACGCTTTTTGCACATTTGTGGATTGGAATGGGGCACGGTCATGGCATCCTGTGCCGTATCTCGATATCCTAATCCTGTACGCCCTCCCACTTCTATGAAGGAAGCAAATCTGGAAAACATCACATTGATTTCCGACTGATACAATGTCCATGTATTGATCAGCGTATTCATGCCTTCATTTGGTGTCTGAATCTGCAGACAATCAAACTTCTTTTGCCAAAATTCACGTAGTTTCTCATACACTGCATCTACCGCATCCAGATTGCTGTATTTTTCCCGTATTTTTCTGCCCTGTGCCCGGTTGCCTTCTCCCAGTAGAAACACAAACCGTACCGTTTCTCCCGGTTCTAACCGGATATTTTTCTGTAAAGATGCACAATGATTATTGCCCAGTTCGCTAGAGCCAAAACACTGTCCCTGCTCTACCGCCAGCGGATTGTCCTCTGTACGGTACAGTCCTAAAAACTTGTCTCTCAGACAGTCATATCCATCCGGCTGGAAATTGGCAGTAAAATACTGATACCCAAACTCTTCATAAAACAAGTCATGCTCAATGATGCCATCTTCATAAGAGGAACCTGCACAATACAAACTCATCTGAAAATTTTGATTGTCAATCATTACATGATGAAACGAAAACTCCGCATAACTAAACAAGCTTAAATTTCTTACCTGACGATCATGGTTTGTGAGAGTCACATCCCACAGTTCCACCGGATCCCCGATAGGCACACTCATTTTCTGCGTGGCAAAAATACCATTATAATCACATTCATATACAGAATAAGACATACCATGTCTGCAAATGTATTTTGCCTGTGACAGGGGCTTTCCCACCGGCTGCCAGGAAATACTCCAATGATCTGCCGTATCATTGTCCCGAATATACACATAATGTCCTGGTCTGTCTGCTGGCACCCCATTGCCTCTGAATCTGGTCACACGATGGTACTCCGGCGATTGATAAAACATGTAACCACCTGCAGTATGATTGATGACCACACAGGTATCTTCCACTCCCAGATAATTGGTCCAGGAAGCGGGCACATCTACCCGGTCTATTACATACTCTCGTTTTTCATTGTCAAAATATCCGTAGCGCATATTTGATATCCTTTCGTTTCCCTAAACTTCTGGCTCAAAAGAGTCATTCTACTTGTATTATAGAAAGAATGAAAATCAGTTGGTATTGTCATGTGTGTCATCTTTTGCCTATTTTTGTCCAAGAAAAGAATTCTGCAAATACAGAAATTTACGCAAAAAAAAGGCAGGGATTTCCCTGCCTCATTTTCGGTGTACTAATACGCTGTACTAGTAATGTACTAGTAGTGTACGAACCACCTGTATTTTACTGTTTCCTCAGAAGGTGATCTGTTCCCCAACCCCTTGAAAATCAAGGATTTCTTAGAACTTTCCTTCCTTTGCTGCTTCCTCGATGGAAACGGCAACTGCTACTGTTGCGCCTACCATTGGGTTATTCCCCATACCGATCAGACCCATCATCTCTACGTGAGCCGGTACAGAAGAAGAACCTGCAAACTGTGCATCGCTGTGCATACGGCCTAATGTATCAGTCATACCATAGGAAGCAGGACCTGCTGCCATGTTATCTGGATGCAGAGTACGTCCTGTACCACCACCGGATGCTACGGAGAAGTACTTCTTACCAGCTTCGTTGCGTTCCTTCTTATAAGTACCTGCAACCGGATGCTGGAAACGGGTTGGGTTAGTGGAGTTACCAGTGATGGAAACGTCTACATTTTCCTTCCACATGATGGCAACACCTTCACGTACGTCATTTGCACCGTAGCAGTTTACCTTTGCACGAAGGCCCTCGGAGTAAGCCTTGCGGAATACTTCCTTTACCTCTCCGGTATAGTAATCCATCTCTGTCTCTACATATGTAAAGCCGTTGATACGGGAAATGATCTGTGCTGCATCCTTACCAAGACCGTTCAGGATAACACGCAGAGGCTTCTGACGAACCTTGTTTGCCTTCTCAGCGATACCGATGGCACCTTCTGCTGCTGCAAAAGACTCATGTCCAGCTAAGAATGCGAAACATTCTGTTTCTTCCTCTAATAACATCTTGCCTAAGTTACCATGTCCCAGACCAACCTTACGCTGATCTGCTACGGAACCTGGAATACAGAAAGCCTGTAAGCCTTCTCCGATTGCTGCAGCAGCCTCGGAAGCCTTGCGGCAGCCCTTCTTGATTGCAATGGCAGCACCTACGGTGTATGCCCAACATGCATTCTCGAAACAGATTGGCTGAATCTTCTTTACCTGTGCATATACATCCAGACCGGCATCCTTGGTGATCTGTTCTGCTTCTTCGATGGAAGCAATGCCATACTCAGCCAGAACGGAGTTAATCTTATCAATTCTTCTTTCATATGATTCAAATAATGCCATTTCTTTGTCCTCCTTGTATTAGATTTCTTTGTCAGTTCTTGGGTCGATGATCTTTACAGCATCAGCGACACGGCCATACTGACCACAGGACTTCTCATAAGCAGTATTTGGATCGTCACCCTTCTTAATGAAGTCAGTCATCTTACCAAGGTTTACAAACTTATAACCAATGATCAAACCTTCCTCGTCTAAAGCGATTCCAGTTACATAGCCCTCTGCCATCTCCAGATAACGAGGTCCCTTCTGCAGTGTACCATACATAGTACCAACCTGAGAACGAAGACCCTTACCCAGATCCTCCAGACCTGCACCGATTGCCAGACCTTCCTCGGAGAATGCAGACTGGGTTCTACCATATGCAATCTGTAAGAACAACTCTCTCATTGCGGTATTGATCGCATCACATACAAGGTCTGTATTTAAAGCTTCTAAAACAGTCAGCCCTGGCAGAACTTCTGCAGCCATGGCTGCGGAATGAGTCATACCGGAACATCCGATGGTCTCTACCAGCGCTTCCTGAATGATACCTTCCTTCACATTCAGTGTCAGCTTACATGCACCCTGCTGAGGCGCACACCAACCGATACCATGTGTAAAACCGGAAATATCCTTTACTTCTTTGGACTGTACCCACTTCGCTTCTTCTGGAATTGGTGCTGCACCATGATGTACACCCTGGCCTACAACACACATTTCTTCAACTTCACGTGAAATAACCATTGTAAAACTCCTTTCGACTGTGAGAAATACTTTATGGACAGGATACTGCTGACTGCCTGCTGAACAGTGAACCATATCCAATCCATACTGCTAACATTTTCTCACAAAATCAACCGTTCGTCTAGTCTTTTTCTACCAGTTTCCCTATTTTTTTGCAACTTGCCCTCGATTTATGTATGTTTCCCGGCTTTCCGGCTCTGTTCTGTGCAGGTTCCACTGTCGTTCTATGATTTCCCAGATCAGGTCATGCATCCACTGAACCGTTTCCTGCAATTCCCTGTTCTCTGCCTGCAGTTGTGTAATCTGCTGTTCTTGCTGTGCAATTTGCCTTTCATACTTTTGCTCTGCCACTGTGCTCATTTGTTGTCTCCTCCCTTAAACGTCTCCAACATACTATATGCACTTTTTGTACATCTTAGAACTGTTTTTCTGCCTGTATTTACATAGACAGACTTTTTTCTCTCTTTTCACCTGCTTCGTGACCAGCAAGCGGGACTGTTTTTTCAAAACATTCCAACAGTATAAGTTACGAAAAAGAGACGTAACAATCAAGCAAGTGGGGATATTCTGCTTTTTTTTCGGTGCATTTGGCAGATTTTAGGGTATAAAAAACGGGCCAAATGAGCTCACTCATTTCCAGTCCTTCGCTTTGTTTCCATAAGCAGTTCCTGATATCCCACTACTTCTTGTATCTTTCTAAGATGCAATTCCTTATAATAGCGACGACTCAATGGAACTCGATCCAGACTTTCCATTAACAGATCCGTTTTTCCTACAGAACGGACCTTTGTAAAATTGACTACATAACCCTGATGGCAGTAACAAAACTCCCGCATTGGAAGTTGCTTATAAAGGCGATATAAACTGATATAGCAGGCATATTCCACGCCCTGACAATGAATAATACAAAGATTACGATGTTTTTCAATGTAAATGATTTGAGAAATTTCGATTTGTACTTGTTGATAGTGATTGATTACGGTTAGATACTTTTGTTGTTTTTGATGCAGCTCATTGATATAGTCTATTTTCAGAATGGCTTCGGAAATTTTTGCTTTCAGCGATACGTACTGAATCGGTTTCATAAAGTAACCCATTGCGCCCACCCTAAATGCATCCAATGCATATCTATCATATCCCGTAAGAAAAATAATACTCACATCTGAATCTTTTTTACGAATCTGCCGTGCAATTTCCACTCCACTGACACCCGGAAGTTCCACATCTAAAATCAAAATTTCGAATGGATACTCCTCCTGGTCATATACCCTCAACAATTCTTCTCCTGTGTCAAACAATTCTGTTTTCAAGATACACCTATGTTCTGTTTCATAAGTTTCCAAATACTCTCTCAGCTGCACGCGGATTTCCGACCTATCATCCACTACTGCCACTGTATACTGATGCATTTCCTTCCTCCGATGCCCTTCACACAATCCACTTTTCTAGTGACACATATGAATAGTAAATAACCCCGGGCAATACACATTACACATGCTTTACCCGAGGTCATTCTAATCAATCACGTTACTATTTATTATTTTATCAACAGACTCTTTCCTGTCATCTCTACTGGCTGTTCCATGCCCATCAGTTCAATCAGAGTAGGAACAATATCTGCCAGACAGCCCCCTTCTCTTAATGTATAAGATGGATCTGCATTTACCAGAATAAATGGTACCGGGTTGGTGGTATGTGCAGTAAATGGTGCACCTGTTTCATAATCGATCAACTGCTCTGCATTTCCATGATCTGCACAGATAAACAAAATGCCATTTACAGACTTGATTGCCTCTACGGCTCTGCCTACGCACTCGTCTACTACTTCGATTGCCTGAATCGCTGCCGCCTGTACCCCTGTATGACCTACCATATCCGGATTTGCAAAGTTGATGATGATCACATCATACTTGTCAGAAGTGATTGCCTCACACAGTTTATCGCATACAGTATAAGCACTCATCTCTGGCTGTAAATCATAAGTTGCAACCTTCGGAGACTTCACAAGGATTCTATCCTCTCCTTTATTTGGCTCTTCCACACCGCCATTGAAGAAGAACGTCACATGGGCATACTTCTCTGTCTCTGCAATTCTTGCCTGTGTCTTGTGGTTTGCCGCTAAGAATTCACCAAAGGTATTGGTCACTGCTACCTTCTTGAATGCAACCGACTTATTTGGAATTGTAGCATCATACTCTGTGAAACATACAAATGTCACATCTGGCTTGCTGCCTCTGTCAAATCCGTCAAATTCATCACAACAAAATGCTCTGGTGATCTCTCTTGCACGGTCAGGACGGAAATTAAAGAAAATGACAGAATCCCCATCTGCAATCTTGCCGATGGCCTCCCCATCCTCTTTAATGACAGTAGGAATCACAAACTCATCCGTCTTGCCTGCTTCATAGGAATTCTTGATGGCACACTTACCGCATGCAGCTTCCTGTCCTTCCCCAAAACGCATGGCTCTGTAAGCCAGTTCTACACGATCCCATCTGTTGTCTCTATCCATTGCATAGTAACGTCCCATGACAGATGCCACACGACCTACACCAATTTCTTTGCATTTGCTCATTAGTTCAGATACATAGTCCAAACCGGAAGCAGGAGGCGTATCACGACCATCTAAGAAGCAGTGAATGAATACCTTCTCTAACCCTTGACGCTTTGCCAGCTCTAACAAGCCGTAAATATGGCTGTTGTGACTGTGTACACCACCGTCAGACACCAGACCAAACAGATGCAATGCAGAGTCTTTTTTCTTGCAGTTGTCTACTGCTTCTAAAAATGCCTCGTTTTCAAAAAATGTGCCATCCTGAATCTCCTTTGTGATTCTGGTCAGTTCCTGATATACAATACGACCAGCACCCATATTCAAATGTCCCACCTCAGAGTTCCCCATCTGTCCTTCCGGCAGACCAACTGCCATACCGCTTGCATTTCCCTTTACAAAAGGATACTCTGCCATCAGCTTGTCCATGACAGGTGTATTTGCCTGTGCAACTGCATTTCCTTCTGTCTTTTCATTTAATCCATATCCGTCCAAAATCATCAATACAGTAGGTTTCTTACTCATCATGTCCTCCAAATCCTATACTAAACTGCCTGTATCCCCAATACATATCCCTTCATCAAAATCACGATCAAAGGTCTGGTTGTGTGGATGCAGGGCGACTTTCTACTTGTACATATACAGTATAAGACTTTCTGTTCCTACTGTCAATAAAGACCATCATCCCAAATGTACGGAATCCGCGTGTAAAATTAAATGCCATCCCAGAGGTCGCGTTTAATTTTACACGTGGATAAGCCGTGCGTTGACAGATATTAGATATTGACTTTTCCGATAGGCTATGATACGATATTGCCATGTGACCGAAAAAACTTGTATTTTTAAAATCAAGTTTTCCGTTCGAATCAAATGTACTCATAGGAGGAAAGGATCATGAAAAAAATTTTACTTGCTGCTTCAATTGCAGCAGCGCTGGGACTGACTGCCTGCGGCTCGTCTGACAGTTCAAGCTCATCAGAGGAAACAACAGCAGCTACTGTTGAGCAAACTGCCGCAATCGAGACTGATGAGATAGCTACAGAGGCTGTTGAGGAAACCGCCGAAACCACAACTGATACAGAGACCGAGTCTGATACAGAATCTGAAGCAGCTACCGAGACTCCAATAGAATTCACTCCCGTTGAGGGACTCGGTGAGACTTACGTTGACCTCAGCAACCGCAGCTTCGCTTACGAAGGCAAGATATACAAACTCGGAGAGGCTACTCTCCAAGATCTTATTGACGGCGGACTCCCATTCAATGAGAACGATCTCAACAACATCGATAATAATGTAAATAAAAATTATGAGACTTCCAGATATGACGCTCTCATCAACAACTATAACAGTCTCCAGTTTACTTTTATCAATACAACGGACGGCAATCTGTCGGAGAAGGAGTGCATTCTATCCACTGTAAGGTGGTATACACTTTATGTTCCCCACGATGACTATCAGGAAAGCCTGAACGAGGAAATCAACGACAATCTTGCCGACTGCGCTAAGCACCTCTGTTTTGCATTCCCGCTTACACTTACAAAGGATCAGCTTCTGGAAAACAGCCCTGAGCCAACCGAGCAGGACGATTATGGGAATGTGAAATACAGGGTCGATTCGGAGGTTTATATGGGTTCAAGCGGCTATAACTTCCAGTTTGATAAGGATACTGACCAGCTCAAAGATGTTAGCATAACTTGGCTTCCCTGACAATGAGTTGAACAGTCGGTATGACACTCTTAGCTGCCGTACTTACATCGCCTCTTGTTTACTTTTGGCAGTATGTATTGTCTTGGAACGTCTTATGATTACCTTAATCTGACTATTCGTCAAAATCGTTTATATTTTTAAGCTGTGAAGCGTTCTCCGCTCCGCAGCTTTTTTCATTTCCCCATAACAATCTGTCGAACTGAAAAACGCTATTGAAATACAAAATCGGACATACGACTTATGTGGTAAAGACCACTTTCAACCCCGCTTTTCGGGAGAGCCTTTCGGATATTCTGAAAAGGCTGATTACAAGAGATTGTGAAAATCTCCTCGGTGATACCGAACAAGAACAAGGTAATCAGTGTAAATTTTAGGTATATATTAACATTTGCTCAAAGATGCGCTACACTAATAACATAGCTTGCTGTATCTGTCGGAAAGTGAGGTTAAAATGACAGACAAGATTACAGTATTATACTGCCGTCTTTCGCAGGACGATATGATTGACAGCGAAAGCAACAGCATTACCAACCAGAAAGCTATCCTCAAACAGTATGCAGAGGATAACGGTTTTTCCAATCCGATTTTCTATGTGGATGACGGCGTGAGCGGTACGACGTGGGAGCGCAGCGGATTCAAGGCTATGCTTGCGGATATTGAGTCGGGCAAGGTCGGTACGGTTATCACAAAGGATTTGAGCCGTTTAGGTCGTGACTATCTGAAAACTGGCGAACTGATTGAAATTGTGTTTCCTGATTACGATGTCTGCTATATCACCGTGAACGAGAATGTTGATACGGCTAAGAGTGAAAACGAACTCATGGAATTCAAGAACATTTTCAATGACTGGTACGCCCGTGACTGTTCAAAGAAAATCCGCACCCCCTAGCGTTTACTTTTACAAAGTCGCATTTAACTTTTTAATTGGACCCAAATGTACGGATTTCCTGTTTATCACCCTCCACACCGGAATAGCTGCTCCTGTTTTTGCAGCAGATCGCTATCCTGCCTGCTGTCCAGTTTGCAGCAACTCCGAAAGCAGTTTTCTAGTCACAGCATCTGCCAGTGCCTTATGCCCTGCTTCTGTGAAGTGTTCCCGGTCAGCCTCACTGGGCCATGCATAATCAGAGGCACGTAAGAATGAAATGTTGTACTTCTTGGCAACTCTTTCATACACATTGCCTAACTGTTTCGACACCTTTACCGATTCCGGACTGAACTCCGGGTCATACTCCTGCTTCCATACATCCTCTCCCAGAAAAATCGGTGAAATGAGTAAAATCTTTGCATGAGGAATCCGGTTTCTGATCTGGTTCAACAACACCTCAATTCCCTGTCCGATCTTCTCCGCATCGGTATGATACGCAGTCTTGCAATCATTGGTGCCAAGCATCAACACCACTGTATCCACTGGCGTATGACTCTCCAATAAAACCGGCAGCAATTCACTGCCTCTGCGTCCCTGACGATTCTCATCATCAAAGACCGTAGTCCTGCCACACAATCCTTCCTCTATGACACGATATCCGTATCGCTGCAATCGCTCTTGTACTCTCCCTGTCCAGCGAATATGCCAGGGATATCTGGCTGACTGACAAGGCACTAAACCATATGTATTGGAATCTCCAAAGCATAATATCTGTCTCATAATCTATTATTCCTATCTGTTTACTATGTTTTGACTCAATTATACACCGATTCTCTGATTTGTCAAGATATTTTGGAACATTTTATAACTGTATCAGCCGCCTGCGTAAAAAGGCTATTCCATCCCGGCGACTGATACAGAACATGTTTTCCAGTCCGAAAACTGTCAGGATGTTGTGAAGGTAGAGTTAATCCCTGACCAACCGATAAATACAGTGACCCCTGTCAGGACAGATCTGGCAGACGCTCCGTCTGCTCCGTCCATTGAACCGCCGATTCCGACTATTGAAGTATCAGCTGGGAATGTGACTATCAGGTTATATCCAAATGCAGACAGGGAGCTGACTGAAACAGTGCTGCGGTATATGTTGGGAGGTGCTGCCTATACTGGGTGACATCTCATCTGCAATGAATATTTATGTGATCACAGGTTATACTTATATGCGTAGGTCATAGATGCTATATGTGCAGTGATCATGCAGCAACTCAAATCTGACCCGGATTCACACTCCATTTATCTCTTCTGCGGAAAGAGATGTGACCGCATAAAAGTCCTGCTCAAGGAACCGGATGGCATGGTCCTGCTCTATAAAAGGCTCGATGTTGTTCAGGAGCGTTACCACTGGCCGAGGAATAAAAGTGACGTCAGACCGATCACATGGCAACAGTTTGACTGGCTGATGTCCGGGCTTGAGATTGAACAGCCGCAAGCGTTGAAAACAGCTTGAAAAATGTTGTTTTAAAACGCCAAAATCCTTTGATTTTACTGGATTTTTTGCCCTGTTTTATGTCATAATCTTCATAGCAGGCAATTGCGAAACTGTGATACCAAACGCCTTTCATCAAAATTTTTATTTGAAAAACACGCTCTCGCTTCGGTTCCACGCAACGGTACTAATATTTTTTTCGCTTTTTGCTCAAAAAATAAAGTACCGGCGTTCCACAAATTTTTTCAAATGAAAAAATTTCTGATGTACAGGCTGTTTTTGGTCTACTCAAGGAGTTTCGCAATTGCCTGTAATCTTCATAGTGATAAAAGGAGCAAAAACATGGCGGCAAACAGCAGGCTGAGAATGATAATCTCAAAGCTGAGTTGGCGTGGTTCCGTCGTAAACTTTTCCAATCATCCAGCGAACATGGAAAGTCCGGTGTCGAAGGGCAGCTAAATCTTTTCGATGGTATCGAAAAGGATGGAAAGCCGGTTGAGCTCATAGAGCCGGAGATCGTTCCGCAGAAAAAGAAATCCCGCAAGAAAAAGCCTACACTGAAGGAACAGTTCAAGGACATCCCGACCAGACAGGTTACTGTAGACACACTCTCTGAGAAGGACACGGTCTGCCCGTTATGCGGCACACAGATGGTGCCGATCGGCACGGAAGTGATCCACAGCGGGATCGTATATACACCGCCTAAACTGGAACGTGTTGAATATGTGGCAACTACTTATGGCTGTCCCGAATGCAGGGATACAGAAGAACCGCAGTTTATCAAGGATAATGGGAAACCTGCCCTGATGGCAGGAAGCTATATCTCGGAATCATTGCTTGCATATATCCTCTATCGCAAATATGCACTATACGTGCCACTATACCGGCAGGAGCAGGATTTCCTGCAGCTGGGTGCGTTGATAGGGCGCACATCGATGGCTAAGTGGGCCATTATCGCTGGGCAGGAGTACATGCAGCGGCTGTATGACTACCTTCACCGAGAACTGTTAAGACGCCGGTTTCTGATGATGGATGAGACACCGGTCCAGGTATTGAAAGAAGATGGGCGTTGCAGTCTGAGTAATAACCTGAGTGAAAACTCAATCCGTCCTGTAACAGTAGGAAGACGGAACTGACTTTTCTCCGACACACCAGATAGGGCCACGGATTTAGTTCGTGTATGCATTTTGTATAATTCTCATGAAGCAATATAATTGCCGCAGTCAAACACCTCATTTATGAATGAATCTTACATGTAATGTTTTTACTGCAATTTTAAATGCATGTGTATGTTTCAACATCATCTTCTGGAAAACCCAACCATTGGATTGGTCTGAAGCACGTCTACCTTTCGTCCCTCCTGTGCTTCATGGAAATAAATTGTATATTTGCCATCCTCAAAAATACATCAAAAATTAAGCGGTACAATATATTTTTTTTCATTATCATTCAGTCCAAGATGCAGGCAAATGCATTTTTCCATTACCTCACAAATTTTATTCAAATCCGTAATTTCTCTATCTTTTCTTCTCATCGTCTTTTCCTCCTTTGTATGCGATATATTCGATAGGAACTAAAATCAATAAAAAACCAATCATATCCAGCCAAACCAATTTTGTTAAACCAACTCCCACCGAAACCAATGCACAAAAAATAGGTTCCACGGTTACAAATAAACTGGCTTTCATGCTGCCTAAAATTGCAACTCCTTTTCCATATAAAACCGTAGGGATCAGCGAACTAAACAACATAATAAAAGTGGTAATTGCGATTACAAGCGGAGTCACAGTAATGTTTGTGCGATAACTACCTGTTAAAATGAATAAAACTATACCGCCTATCAGCATACCGATTCCGACTGTCTCAACTAAACCATATTCCTCAAATAATCGTCCGGGTGCAATCGTATAAACCACATAGGAAACAGCTGCCACAAGTCCCCAAAATACAGCAGTCGGTGACATATTCAACTGCATTAAATTGCAATGCGTTGCCACCACAAACACACCTACAAATGCCGACAGCACAGCGATGACCTCATAAATTTTCGGTTTTTTCCTTTTATGAATGGAAGTACATATCAGGATCAAGACCGGATATATATACTGGATTACTGTGGCAGTTGCAGCATTCGATGCATCCACGGCTGCAAAATAAGAAAACTGCATTGTCATAATTCCAATCATTGCAAAAAATATAAAGTACGCCGTGTCCCATCTGGAATGCAGAATGCGCAGAGACTCTTTGCCTCTGCGCAATAAACAAAACACGGTAAGAATTGCTCCTGCAACCGTCATTCGTACGGAAGAGAGAAATGCCGGAGATATATCGGAATTACGAAACAGGACTTGACCCATTACTCCTCCCAAGCCCCACATCATGCCACAAGACACTACGCTGAGTATACCCATCTGATCTCTTTTTCTTAACATTGCCATCTCTCTGCCTTAAATTAATTTCTTGATTGCATTTTCCATAATATCAAATCCTGCCTCCAGCTGTTCATCCGTAATAACAAGCGGCGCAAGGAATCGGATAACATTACCGTAAGTTCCTGCATTTTCAATCAAAAGGCCATTTCCCGCACACTCACGAATCAGCTTTCCTACAAACTCTGTTGCAGGCTCTTTGGTTGACTGATCCTTTACAAATTCTACACCAACCATTCCACCAAGACCTCTGACATCTCCCACGACACCATATTTTTTCTTCCAAGAACCAAATCTTGCTTTACATTTTTCTCCCAATTCCATTGAACGCTCACAAAGCCTGTCTCTCTCTATAATCTCTAATACCTTCAATCCTGCTGCACATGCCAATGCATTTCCACCATAAGTACCGCCGATCACACCGACCGGAACCGCATCCATGATCTCCGCTCTCGCAATAATAGCAGAAAGCGGAACGCCGGCTGCAATTGATTTTGCTGTGGTAATGATATCCGGTGAACAACCTGCTTCCTCCCAATAGCAACTTGCAAAAAGTTTGCCGGTGCGTCCAAAGCCGCTCTGTACTTCATCTGCCATCAAAAGAATTCCGTTTTCATCGCAAATTTTACGAATTGCTTTTACCCAGGCAATTGGTGCCGGTATAAATCCGCCTTCACCCTGAAGCGGCTCTACTACAATTGCGGCAATTTTATCTGCCGGAGAACATTCCTCAAATACGGTATTTAATCTTTCTACATAATAAGAAATTGCCTCCTCATCAGACATATGACCGGGAGCACGATACAAATACGGAAACTCTGCACGATAAACACCATCAGGAAACGGTCCCAT
Organism: Lachnospiraceae bacterium; assembly: GCA_017457865.1. Taxonomy (GTDB): domain Bacteria; phylum Bacillota; class Clostridia; order Lachnospirales; family Lachnospiraceae; genus UBA2942. The sequence goes on from JAFTGN010000101.1 coordinate 130,008, forward strand.
CCCAAGCGCATACGATTTCTTGGAAGTCATTGCCATCGTTAACATCGTTCTTCCGTGAAATGCACCGGAAAACACAATGATATTAGGTCTGCCCGTAAAAGCTTTCGCAATCTTAACACCGTTTTCATCAGCCTCTGCACCACTGTTTGCAAAGAATGTTTTCTTGTTTTCGCCCTTAACGGGAACTAATTTATTTAATTTCTCAGCAAGCGCCACATAACCTTCGTGTGTAACAATATTGAACATACCGTGAAAGTAATTTTCAGCCTGTGTTTTTACAGCCTCTACCACCTCCGGATGACAATGCCCAACATTCAGAACACCTACACCACCGACAAAATCCAAAAAGCGGTTTCCATCCACATCTTCAATGATTGCCCCCTGCGCATGATCCATAACACAGGGATAAATACAACGAATTGCACCTGGTACAGCCGCTTCTCTTCTGGCGATCACTTCTTTTGCTTTAGGTCCCGGTACATACTCTGTAATAATTCTAGGTAATTCATCTTTTAGCATATTATTGTCCTCCTTTATATTTATAGTGCCTTATAATACAAGTCACGAATTTCTTCGTTCGAAAATATCTTCGGGTGAGCATTCATTGCAGGCATTGAGACTTTCAGACAATTATCCACCATCCAGTCAATATCCGCCTCCTCAATTCCCTCTTTCGATAAGGTTGTTTTCAGATCGATTTCTTCCAATAAAAGATTTAATTGATCTACAAAATCTGTTGCACCTCTGCCACCTAATATTTGTGAAATCTCGCCAAATTTTTCCGGTGCATAAACTACCGTCTCTTGATAGATTACAGGAGAAAGTGCAGCCAATCCACGACCATGAACAATGTTTTTTAAACCACTGGCCGGATGCTCCATTCCATGCGGAGCAGCTACTCCCGCCATGTTAATGCACATTCCACCAAGCGTACTTGCCAATGTCACCTCACTCCATGCATCCAAATCCGAATGATCCTTCAACGCCTTCTTTATATTTTTTGCTATAAGTTTCATACCGTACAATGCCTGCATTTCTACTATCGGCTGCGTTGATTGAGAAAGATATGCCTCCATATTATGACAGAGCGCATCAAACATGACCGGTGCCGCCACGTAATTTGGCATAGTTGACATCAGCGTTGGATCAATAATAGATACTTTTGGAACACTTACAATATTTCTGAGGGATTTTTTGTCATTAGTTACTGTATTTGTCAGAACCGCAAAACAGTTGCCCTCACTTCCGGTGCCACATGTAGTCGGAATTGCAATTAGAGGTAATGCCCGATTTCCCTGTTTTACACCATATATGTAATCAAAGATGTCACCCTCATTGAAATATGCAAACGCAATTGCTTTAGAACAATCAATAATGCTTCCGCCCCCTAATGCGATTACAACCTCAGCTCCAAAATCCTTGGCAACAGCAACTCCTTCATAAACTGTATCAACAATAGGATTTGGTGTTACCTTATCAAACACTATTACATCCACACCAGCCTCTTTCAAAAGTACCATAACACGATTCAGAAGACCGGTACGCTTTGTACTGCCTTGACCGGTGACCAACAAAGCCTTGGTTCCGTATTTTTTTGTTTCTGTGCTCAAAACATCTACCTTGCCGACACCAAATATCAAATTTACAGGCAAATGATACCGAAATTCCCTACTCACCCAAATCACCTCTTTCTGTCAACATCTCTATTGTTTTATTATAGTTAACAAAATTTCTAAAGCAAGCAATGTTCATCCTATTTTCTTTGTGCATCCGCACAATGTTAGGCTGTTAATTCCACAAGAACTACATCTGCAATCTCCAGAGTTCTCTGAATATCTTCCACTGTATGCATTGCCGAAATATATTCTCGTCCGCGCTCGTCCGTCATTCGTACACCATACTCCTCCATGGCTTTTACAAATTTCTCATAGAATTCGATATCTGCAAACTCCAACCATTCACGATAGTCCTTCACATCATGGTCAAACCCAAAATAAAGTACAAATATTCCCCCAATATGTCTGGTATACACCTTTAAATTGTATTTTTTTGCAAGCCTTTGAAACCCCTCGCAAAGCATTTCACCCATATCTTCCAAATGCTCATACAAACCAGGTTTACTTATTTCCTCCATAGTTGCAAGTGCTGCCACGGTCCCCAAAGGATTTCCGTTAAAGGTACCTGCAGCGTGCAATCCACATTCCATGATTTCTTTTTTGCCAACCACCGCTCCAAAAGGATAACCACTTGCAATAGCTTTGGCAAAAGTAGAAATATCCGGTGTCACACCATAATATTCCTGTGCACCACCTCTGGATGCCCGAAACCCAGTGATCACCTCATCAAAAATAAGCAATACCTTATATTTTATTGTCAATTTGCGAAGTCCCTCAAGAAAACCGGGAAGTGGTAAAATAGGACCTGAATCACACATAATTGGCTCCGTTATTACTGCAGCGATTTCGTCCCCTTGTTCCTTTAAGGTTTTTTCCAAGATTTCTAAATCATTCCAGGGAAGAACGATCAGATCATCTGCGGAAGATAATCTCTGCCCTTTGGTATGTATGATTTTATTGGGACAATTTCTGTCACCAAGCTCCTCAACAGAACCCGCACAGATACTGATTTTCTCCTCATCTGACCACCCATGATACTGCCCCTCAAATTTCACGATTTTGTATCTTCCGGTATATGCCCTTGCAAGGCGAAGAGCATACATGACCACTTCGGTTCCGGAATTCTGAAAACTCACCTGCTCTGCTGATGGAATCATCTCTGTCAGGCGCTTCCCAAGTTCTCCTAGTTCTTTTGTCGGAGCAGAAAAATGTGTTCCTCGCTTAAGCTGATTTGTCACTGCCCTATCCACTGTTTCCGGACAATATCCCAAAAGCATTGCTCCAAACCCTGCCACATAATCAATATACTCATTTCCATCTACATCATATAATTTAGAACCTTTTGCATATGCCATCGAAATCGGGTAATCCTGATACTTTGCTTTATGAAAATAACTGCCCACTCCATCGATGACATATTCCTTGTTTTCCTCATATAATAACCTCGACTTTGTTGTAATATATTTTTTCATAGCATGACCTCATATTTTATTTTGAAAAATGCCCTCTGCCACGGGTGCCGCAGCAGAGGGCATCTGTGTGCTTAACAGATTACTGTTTGTTTGCTGTCTTGCCGTCCTCGACACCTACGAAATAGTCTTCGTTTAGACCAAAGTCTTTTAAAATCTGCAGCAATGTACCATCTTCTTTCATCTCATTCAATACTGCATTGAACTCTTCCAGAAATGCCTTGTCCTGAAACCGCACTGCTGCGCCGATCCTACCCGAAGCCTCTGCTTCATAAGGACTGAGCATTTCCAAATCAAGATTAGAATCCTTTGATAATGTGTAGGCCAATACAATACCATCCGTAACAGCTGCATCTACCTTACCGGTATTGACCGCAGTCATTAAAGTGGACTGGTTTTCATAACCGACAAGCTCTTTGATCTTGCCTTCGTCAAGCCATTTTTCAGCAGTTTCATAGAATGCGGTACCGGGCTGAGCACCCATAGATGCATTTACAAGGGATTCTTTTGTTGTGAATTCCGATCCCTTCTTTACTACAACCGCTTCACCTTCTTGATACCAAACATCCGTAAACAAAGCTACATCCAGTCTTTCGTCCTTGATATACATTGCGTCTACTACCATATCAACGCTGTTATTATTCAACTCAACCAGCATGTTGGAGAAATCGATAACCTTCATTTTAATTTCTGGAATTTCCATTCTCTTACACACCTCATTAAAAATCATAATATCAATACCAGCCAACTCGCCTGTATTAATATCCTGATAACACAAAGGTGCGTCATTTGATGAAGCAATCGTAATATACCCTTTCTCCTTAATTGATTTCAGTAATTCAGACTCCCCACCTGCTTCCGTTGCCACAGAAGCTTCGACGGAACTTTCTGTCACACCAGTAGAAACAGCCTCCGTCGAAATGGATGATCCGCATCCTGCAACCCCCCCCATTAACATTACACCACATAGTGCTGCTGCCAGAATCCTCTTTCTCATAACTTTTTCCTCACTTTCTTAATAATTCATTTTATGCAAATTTACAGTATGAGCGTATTTATTTCCCTCTGTGTTTTAATTTTTTCTCCAGAACCACAGATACTCTGGACAAGGGAACAGAGATGACCAAGTATACCAAAGCCAACAAAGTGTATGCCTCAACCGTTAAAAATGTCTGTGAAGCAAATGTTTTGGTACGGAGCAACAGTTCCTGTACGGAAATCATTGCAAGTAAGGAAGTATCCTTTATCATCATTACCAGATAATTGCCAAAAACTGGGATTGAATTCCGAAGCGCAGGAGGAATAATGAACTTGAACAATACCTGTCTCTCCGAATATCCTAACGCCAAACCTGCTTCTCTTTGTCCCGGATCAACTGCCATGATCGCAGATCTAATCACCTCCGACATATAACATCCATAGTTTATGCCAAACCCAATAATACCGGCTACAACCGGCTTAATCTGCAACCCTGTCTTTATCCCAAACAGCATAAAAAAGGCATCACATAGCATCGGTATCACATAGTAAATATAGAAAAACTGTACCAACAATGGCGTGCCTCTAATTAACTCAACAAACAAAACCAGCAGCCTGTTCAATATCTTATACTTACTTGTCCTCCCGATTGCCAAGAGTAAACTGATCACTAAGGAAACCAGAAAACCAAATACCGTCACATAAATGACAACACCGATACCTTGTATTAAACTGGGACCCAATGTAGAAAATGTCTTGCTCCAATACAATTTCATAACTGTTTCCTCCCTACTCATTTAAAACTCTGGATAGAAATTCTTTTGTTCTTTCATTTTTAGGGTTTGTAAAAATCACTTCCGGAGGCTCATCTTCCACAACATACCCTTCGTCCATAAAAATAACTCTGTCCGCCACATCTCTTGCAAATCCCATCTCATGAGTAACCACAATCATGGTCATCCCATCAGCCGCCAACCTTTTCATAACCTCAAGTACATCTCCGACCAATTCCGGATCCAACGCTGATGTTGGTTCATCAAACAACAACATTTCCGGATCCATGGCCAATGCTCTTGCAATAGCAACTCTTTGCTGTTGTCCGCCAGAAAGCGTATCCGGATACACATCCGCTTTTTCTTTCATTCCAACCTTGCCCAAAAGTTCCATAGCCTTTTCCTTTGCAGCTGTCTTGCCCATTTTGTTTAACTGAATCGGTGCCATCATAACGTTTTCCAAAACCGTGTGTAACTGAAACAAGTTAAAACGCTGAAAAACCATCCCGACGTGCTTGCGATAATCTGTTACCAACTTTCCAAGTTTCGTAATGTCATTACCTTGATAAAGGATTTCTCCGCCAGAAGGAGTTTCTAAAAGATTTAAACATCGAAGCATTGTACTTTTACCCGATCCAGATGGACCGATAATCACTACTACCTGGCCTTTTTCAATTTCTAAATTAATATCTCTTAGAACCTGCAAATCATCAAACGACTTAGATAGATTTTTTATTTGCATCATTGCCATATCCATTACCCCCTAAAAGGAAGGAGCCTATCCTGTTTGGATAAGCTCCCTTGCTCTAACCTTACATAAATTTTTTTTGAACCAAATCTGCCAACATCTCTGCCGTCCCATCAACCCCCAGCAGGCTGGAATTAATAAGCAAATCTTTATATTTCATATCGTTGATTGCATAGCCTGTGTAATGCTTATGGTAGCTTGCCCTCGCCTTGTCTACATCCACAATCATTTTTCTCGCCTCCTGTTCCTTCATATTTAAAAGTTCTACACAGTTTTTTAATTTATCTCCAAAAGATGCATAGATATAAACATGAAAAGCATTTTCCATATTTTTTAAGATGTAATCCGAACATCTACCCACAATTATGCAGGACTCTTTTTCAACTAACTGATTTATAATCTTTTGCTGTGTAATGAAAATGTTATCCTGTGTTTCATTTGTGCCCATGCCCAACGGATACTTCATATTAAAAAAAGCCGTTTTAGCTGACTCTTCTTGAGCAGATACAACAGACAATGGAAGATTCATCTTCTTGGCGGTTTCTTCCACAATATCCCGGTCATAACACTCAATTCCTAAAATTTCCGCTGCCTTCTTTGCAATCGGACGACCCATACTACCAAATTCTCTTGTTATTGTGACCGCATATTTTCCTGTCATATTGCTGTTTCCTTCCTAATTAAGCACATTTTATAAGGATCCAATGTATATCCCATTTCTGCTATCTCCTGATAAATTCAACCACTGATAACAAAAGCGCTACAAGAAACTTTCGTTTTTCTAGCACCTTTGCTTAATCTGCATTTTAAGCAAATTTGTTCTTGTTTGCAACGTATAATATGCACAGGCTTAACAAACAATCTGCACAATTCCCCTATAAAAACATCCATTGCTTCACCAAAATACAATTGACCAAATCCAGATATTCCATATAATCCGTCAGTTCCATTTCCAATAATTCTTCAATTTTTCTCAATCGGTACATAAGAGAATTTCTGTGGATAAATAAATTTTCTGCAGTCTTTACTGTATTAAATCCATTCATATAGTACGCCAAAATCGTTTCCTTAAGAAATGTCCCATTTACATGATCATATTCCTCAATTTTATTTAATTTATTATTACAGTATTCTATTATTTCTCCCTGGTCATCACTATGAAACATATATTTATAAATTCCCATTGTACTGGCACTCAAAACCTTTTTGTGGGATGGATTTGGAAGTTTTTTCTTTTTAGCGATAAGATTTTTAGCTTCCTGATAGCTTTGACCGAATTTGCTGGGTTCTGTATAGGCTGCCCCCAAGATGCATGTGCTTTGGATCACGCCTCTAAACTGGGGATTATCATCCAGCCTGCGCAGCATGATTTCCAGTTTCTTTTCAATATTCTTGTCTTCTCTGGCTTCAAATAAAAGTACGAATTTATTCAAAAAACGCATAAACATAGGCTGGCCTTCCATCTTGATCACTTCCTGATTCAAGCAGTTAGCATAGTATTCATAAATATGTTCATCTTGTTCCATATTTACACCGTATTTTCGGTCAACAACAATGATCCCTACTCTGTACGGTTTGCTGAAATCAAGACCAAATTGCCCAGAAATCTTCTCTACGTATCGGTCATTCACACTATATCCAAAAAGAAGATTATATAAATAATCCCCTGTCCGCTTATTAAGTATGTTCGATTCCATGATCAAATTTCCTATACTCTGCGAAATATCTACAAAAGAAGCTCCCTTCCACCTCACCCAAAATAAAGGAAGCTCCATTTCTTCTGCCCTTTTTATGATACGATCAGGTATCATCTCCCTGTCATCCTCTACGGAAACCGCCAAACCGGAAATACCCAATCCGTTTAATTCTTCCATTGTTTTTTTTAGTTCTCCAAAATCAAACCTTACATTATCTATTACTATCAATGCAAAGTTCCCATAATTCATATAATCCTCGTAAGGTCTTGTCTGTACCAAATAAAACCATGAAACGATTCTGTTTAACCCCGATTCTCCTGCTATCAACTCCATACCGTCCAATTTAAGATTATTTACATCCCTGCACGTTATCATAAATCTTACCTCCTGCCAGTCTCATTATAATTAAAGCGATTACATCTTGTTTAAAGCTGTAGGCGTAACTGCCAGTCCCTCTTTACTTGTTTCACGAAGACATTCCGGAAGAAGATCTCCAATTCTTCTCATGGAATCAATTACCTCATCCGGAGGAATTTTACTCCGTATCCCCGCGATCGCCATTTGAGATGCGATAATAGCATTTACTGCTCCAGATACATTTCTTTTTATACAAGGTACTTCAACTAGTCCTCCAACCGGATCACAAGTTAGCCCCAGCATGTTTTTCAATGCCAATGCAGCAGCATGTGCAATCGTTTCATTGTCCCCGCCTTCTAAATAAGTTATAGCACCGGCTGCCATTGCACTAGCAGAACCGATTTCTGCCTGACATCCTCCTTTTGCACCGGATATTTCTGCACTTTCTGCCAATACTTCACCAATTCCTCCCGCAATATACAATGCTTCCACTATTTTATTCTGAGATATTTTCCTTTCCTCCTCATATGTGATCAATACTGCTGGTATCACACCGCATGAACCTGCAGTCGGAGCCGCGACAATTCGTTTCATACACGCATTCGATTCACCCATTTTTACAGCTTTTTCCATCACTTTTGTAAGAAAATCTCCAATGAGGCAATTCTTTTTTTTACGAAAATCCTCCAATATTTTTCCATCCCCGCCGGCCATACCACTGGCAGACCTGGCAGAAGCATCATAGTTGGAATCTGCCTCTTTCATAGCCGTGTACATTGCCGACATTTTTTGAAGGGACTCTTCCCTTGAGAGACCACTCTCCCTGCAATCTTCATCCAAAATTATCTCCCAAAATGACTTTCTTTCTCTTTCCGCTTCTTGGATAATTTCAGCCAGCACTTTATAACTCATTTTGTGCCTCTCCTTTTCTATTTCAAGCTATAATATGTTACTTTTTCCACTCCTTCCAGATTTTTCAGCCATTGTATTGCCTGCTCCGGAATCTCTTGATCACATTCCAACACCATGACCGCATTACCACCGCGATGCTCCCGATATAGCTGCATGGATGCAATATTCACAGATTTATGGGACAGCATGCTGGTAACTTCAGCCACATGCCCCGGTTGATCCATATTATGTACAATCAAGGTTGGATAATCCCCTGAAAAGTTCGCTGACAGCCCATCAATACTGGCAATGTTAATAATTGAGCCACCAAGAGATTCTCCGACAATTTCCAACCTTCTTCCTTTTCCTTCCAGCTTCAGTAAAACAGAATTTGGATGAGCTTCTTTTAATGATATACTTCCAAACTCTATCTCTATTCCTTTTTCATTTGCAAGGCTCAAGCTGTCAGGAATCTTGGCATCATCCGGTTTCATCCCCATAAGACCTGCAACCAAAGCACGATCTGTTCCATGTCCTTTACCTGTTGCCCCAAAAGAACCATGCAGCAGAATCTCTGCCCGTAATAAAGGTTCGGCAAGCAGCTTATGTGCTACATACCCTATTTTTACTGCTCCGGCAGTATGAGAACTTGATGGTCCTACCATCACCGGTCCGATAATATCAAATAACTGCATATATCTTTCTCCCACACATTTTTTAAATTGCATTAATAAATGCTTCAAGAATTTTCCGACTATTTGCATCTGTCTTGTAAGAGAATTCCGGATGCCATTGTACAGCCCACAGAAAACGGCTATTTTCCCTATACAATGCTTCCACGATTCCGTCTGATGAAACCGCCATAACGGACAGTTCTGGTGCAACCGCTTTCACAGCTTGATGATGGTAACTGTTAACGGATAATCTTGAAACCCTAAGGCACTTTTGTAATGGAGAATTATTCACTATACTTACATCATGAACCGGAATATCATACGGTGGCGATTGGTGATGTTCAATCGAAGAAGGACACTGCTTTGGGATATCCTGATACAAAGTCCCGCCAAGCGCCGCGTTGATAAATTGAATCCCTCGGCAGATACCAAGGATTGGTTTATCCGCATCCATCGCTTTCTTTAATACAATCATCTCCATTTTGTCCCGCACCTCACAGCTATCAACGCATTCCATTGGATCCTCATTGTATATCCGTGGTGAAACATCGTGACCTCCCGTAAAGAGAAAGCCATCACACATTTCAATTAACTGCTCTAATTCCTGCTCTTCCGTGCTCAGTGGAAATATAATAGGAATACCACCTGCATGCTTAATACCTTCCAAATAACCGGGAAGCATCCAAATGCTGTCTTTTTCATCATCCCATAATGGCATTATTCCTACGATATGTTTCATTACAAATCACCTCCCATTTAACATGTAATAAGCAAATGTTCATCTGCAACATCATCATAAACCTCACACTCCCTGCCTTTAACATCATATAGAATCGTTTATACCATTTTCAGCAAGTATCTTATTGATCGCTTGTACAGAATGCATTCCTCTTATGATTGTGAAAAATGCCACCGTATCCAGTATGAAAAGAAACGGACACGTAACTCTGAACAGATTACACATCATAAAATCCGTCGCCCATGCAGCCTGAAGCTTAGAAAGGCAGTCAAGACATAGAAAACATCTTTGCCTTCTTTTTCAATTGCATTATGGATATCAACCGTAAAATTCTCAAACCGATGCGACAAGGAAACACTTATTGTTTCAGGGTAGTCGTCTATAAGCGCCTCGTGACTGGCAAATCTGAAATAGACAATCTTCCTTTTATGCATGCATCCTGTCTGATATACGATTCTACAAATGTCTTAATCTCTGAAAGTTCTGACCCGTTTCATACCACATCATTTCCAATCCGAATATTATCAAGTGCTGTATCCATCTCTGGAATACCGCTTTTTACCCTGTCAAATGCCGCCATATTAACCTCCTTTCTAATACGAAAACAAAGGCGTTCCATCTCTTGCGGATGAAACGCCTTTGTTTCTTTGCTTTATGGATGTATCATAACATTTTAAATAAGAAATTGCAATTCTTTCTTCACCTGTATTTACTCCACAGAAATAATACGGATTTACCAAACGGTGTCTTTTCCCTTTTGATGATTCGTTTTCAACACCTCGTAAACATACACAAGTTTTGTTGGCTCCTTCATAAAATCATCTTCCAATTTTTCAAATTTACTAATGCATTTTTCTTCAAAATATTTTATACTGTTAATCATAGAGGACACCTTGCCTTCAGCTGTATCCTTCCCACTACTGAGCGGATTGGGGACTTGCACCCTTTAGAAATGTGCGCCGCCAGGCACACTGCAAAAATGCCCCGTGAATCTTTCCTTTCACGAGGCCGATTGTTACAAGCAGATTCTTTCTACTCCTGAAAAAATGACCGTATTTTTTCAATTCCGTTTACAATCTCCTGACTGACCGTATCGTCTGGAATGTAAATTGCCAGATTGGCATTGGGTATCATCTCCAGTTCCACAGATTTGATACTTTTAAAGCTATTACTGTCAATAAACAATCCAAGTTTTGCCAGGACATCCTCTATTTCCGCAATCTGCTCTGCCGGATGGACAGCAGTGCAGTGTACAGAAAGAGGCTCTGTTCCATCTTCCCTGAACGTCAATTCCATAGACAGATCTTCTCGTTCCAACCGGTAAATCAGGGTACCATCCGGCAGTTTCTCTCTGTCTAACTCTGCCAATCCTGCCACCACCTGTTCTACTCCCAGACGTTTGGGCATAGCCAGAGAAAACCGGCTGGCTGCCTGTAGATTCAGCCCAAACATCTGCTCCATCTGCTCGAAGGTCACATACTGGTGGTCATTCCAGTCCGGCAACAGATATTCCAGAAGACTGCTCTTCTGCATCAACTTCTTCCGGACTGCCTGATAAAACATGGCACCATTGAGCAAATCTTTTTCGTCACTGAAATATAACTCTGTCAATGGGGCTTCCATCCCCTCTGTGAATACCTGGGTATAGATTTTCGTATCGGCCACGCCTCCCTCCAGATGCAGCACCGGATGTTCCATCAGGGTGCTTCCGGTCAGCGAATCCGCTCTGGACAAAAGCTGCACCTGTTCCTCTGAAAAACTGCTTTCATCCAGTTCCACTGTCATCTCATAAGTAAAATGGGTGAAATCCATCTGCTTTGTCAGACTTCTAATCAGCTGGATATCCTGATTGAAATACACATAGGCCCCCACACCTACAGCCAGAAGCAAGACCAATATCACTACAATTCCATAACGTTTTTTCATGCTACCCCCTCACTTTCTACTATCATTCTGTCCCGTCGCCACCACAGAAATCTATCATAACCAAGCAGTGCTCCACAGTCCAAATCCATGATTGTATTCCATTTTGTCCTATAAAAACATTGCGAAAACCGCTGCCCCCACTACTGTCAAAATTCCTGACACCACGATAGACAAACTGCTCATGGCACCTTCTACTTCTCCCATTTCCATTGCTTTGGAGGTTCCCATCACATGGGCTGAGGTTCCCATGGCTACGCCTTTGGCAATGGGTTCTGTAATCCGAAACAATCTGCAGGCCGCCTCTCCAAACATATTTCCAAGTAACCCCGTGATGATGATCACTGCCACAGTAATGGATATGTAACCGCCCAGTTCCTCTGATATACTGATGCCAATTGCAGTGGTAATCGACTTTGGCAGCAAGGTCACGTATGCCCCATGCTCCAATCCGAACACAACTGTCAGCAGCAATATACTACACAGGCTGGTCAGCACCCCTGCCAGAATGCCCAGAAGCAATGCTTTATAGTTTTTCTTCAACAATTCCAACTGCTCATACAGCGGCACTGCCAGACAAATGGTGGCCGGTGTCATCAGATAACTGATATACTTTGCGCCTTCATAATACACATCATAACCAGTCCCTGTCAGCAGCAATATGACAATCACCAATACAATGGCAATCAACAGTGGATTGAAAATGGCCAATTTCCACTTTCTCTGTATGCCCCACCCAATCAAATATGCGGCCAGGCTGATCCACACACCAAAAAACACAGATGTCTCTAAAAATCCCTTCACGCTTCCTTCGCCTCCTGTTCCAAGACCTCCCTTGTATCAAGCTCATCTGCCTGTGCCTTTGCCCGGGTTCTGCGAATGACAAACTGAGTCACATGACCGGCTACAAATAGCACTACAAAAGTCGACACCACTGTGGTGACCAGATAGGCCATCCATGCATTTTGAATCAATCCCCATGTATCAATCAGTCCCACTGCCGCCGGAATAAACATCAGAGGCATCAGTTCAATCAGTATTTTGCTGACCTCTCTGACTGCACTGACTTTGATCACCTTACATTCCAGACAAAGAAACAACAACACAATTCCATAAATATTTGCCGGAACAGGCAATGGCACAATCTCATGCAGTACCTCTCCCGCAAAAGACAATGTCATGATAATTCCAATCTGCTTTACGTATTTCAAACCAAACTTCCTCTCTCTTGTACGGTAACATTTACCCAATCTCTCTTGTTTCTTCTTTCAGCCACTTCCGTTCCTCTTCTGTCAGATACGGAGAAATGGTTTCATATACTGTTTTATGGTAGGCATTTAACAGCGCCAGTTCTCTTTTGGACATCTGTTCCGGCAGGATCGCCGCCCGGTCATGAGGCACCATAGTCAACGTTTCAAACTCCATAAACTGCCCATATTCCGTCTGTTCTGCCTTTCTGCACAGCACCAGATTTTCCACCCGAATGCCATACTGCCCTTCCAGATACAGACCCGGTTCATTGGAAGTGATCATTCCTTCTTCCAGTACTGCCCCTGCTTTTCCACCGGCTTCTTTAAACCGGATGGCATTGGGACCTTCGTGGACATTGAGGAGATACCCCACTCCGTGACCGGTGCCGTGATTGTAATCCAAGCCCAGCTCCCACAAAGGAGTCCGTGCCAGTACATCCAGATGCATTCCGGTACAGCCATGCTTAAACCGTGCGGCACCCAGATTCAGATTGCCACGGAGCACTGCCGTGTAGTGTGCCTTCTGGGTGTCAGTCAGTGTACCGATGGAAACGGTACGGGTAATATCTGTGGTGCCCTGCCAATACTGCCCTCCCGTGTCCATGAGCACAAAACTGTGTTCCACCAGCGGAATGTCTGTGGCTTCTGTGGGCTCATAATGGACGATGGCACCGTGTGCCCCTGCCGCAATGATGGGCGCAAAGCTCTGATCCAGATACCCTTCCCGCTCCTGACGCAGTGCCTCTAACTTCTTTCGCACCACCTGCTCGGTAATCCTGCCCTCTTTCCACTCCTGTGAATTCTGCATTTGTTTCAGCCAATAAATGATCTTGGTCACAGCCACCCCATCCTGAATGTGTGCCTTTCGCTCATTTTCCATTTCTTCCGGTGTCTTCACCGCCTTAAACAAGGTGGTGGGATTGGTCTGTTTGATCACCTTTACCCCCTCCGGAATACAGGAAAGGAGTGCCACATTGCTGGTGGCCTGATCTAACATGAGACTGCTCTCTACAGGCAGCTGCTTCAAATCTTCATATACCTGCAAATAAGGACGAAGGATGATGCCGTCTGCTTCTAACTGTTTTCTTACCTCCTCTGAAAACGCAGACAATGCAGCGTATAAGACTGCCCGCTCCTGCTCTATGATGGTATAAGACAGCACCACTGGATTGTATGCAATGTCGTTGCCCCGGATGTTGTACAGCCAGGCGATGTCATCCAAGGATGCCAGCAAATACCGCTCTGCCCCTGCCTGTGCCATATGCTCCCGCACCATGGCAAGTTTTTCTGCTCTGGATTTGCCTACATAAGAATCCGGCAAAATCCACACCGGATGTTCCGGAAATGCCGGACGGTCTTTCCAGATCTGCCCCACCAGATCCTCTGTCTGCACATATCGGATCTGCTTTCCGGCAAGTGCGGCTTCGATTTCTGCTGCATATCCGGCACGAATGGTTCGACCATCATATCCCAGACACTGCCCGTCCTGTAATACACCGGCCAAATATGCGGGAATGGCAGGCACATCCGGCTCTCCCATTTTCTGTAATGTAATCCCGGTACCGTCTAATTGTTCTCTTGCCTGTAAAAAATATCTTCCGTCTGTCCATAGACCAGCTTCTGTCTGTGTGATCACCAGACTGCCGGCAGAACCGTCAAAACCGGAAAGAAATTCCCTGCACTTAAAATACTCTCCTACATACTCCGATGCATGATAGTCATCGGATACGATCAGGTAGGCATCTATGCCTTTGTCTGCCATCAGACGGTGCAGTGCCGACAGACGGTTGCGGTATATTGTTTTGTCCATATATGGCATCTCCTTTTTCTCATTTCAAACCATTATGAAATTCTGTAACTGATCAATATCTTTACGGTTCCGAAATTCTATCTATTCTCCGAATCATTTCCAAAATTTCACAATGATCTTTCCCTCCTTATTATAGCAAAAAAAGAAGATGCTGAAACACTTTTCTCTGACAAATACCTCTGGGGAAAGGAATATTTTCCAAAAAGAAACCCCCCCGTCGCCGACTTTGCATTGGTAACGAGGAGTTTTGATGCACTTATGCTGTTTTTGTTTTCTTTTTGGAGAATCTGTTCATTCCCACACCAATCACCAACCCGATCAGGGAAATCACTGCCCCAGATAAAATCATAGTGTACTCCGGTGCATTGATTTGATGAAATGCTGCCATATTTGCCGCATTGAACGTGGCATACTCTGCAAACATATACATCACTCCAAAGAAAATGGACATCCACCATTTTTCCCTTCCCCAATCATCGCTTTTTCCGATCAAAATAGAAATCACAAAAGTGGCAACAGGCAACAACACCCAAAAGCACATGATGGCATATCCCATGGCATCTGATTCTTCTGTAAAGAACCAGAACACAATCAAGCTCACTGCCCATATACCAAGATACGTAACCATCAATATAAGTTTGGACAGTTTCTTTCTGCTTTTCACCACATCCGTGCTTTCTTCCAGATAATCTACATACTTTGACATAGTATCTTCCCCCTTTAACAAGTGATCCAGACTAACAGAATACAAATCGCTCATTTTCACCACACTGACAATATCCGGGTAGGATTTTTCATTTTCCCAGTTGGATATGGTCTGTCTACTGACCCCCAATGCTTCTGCAGCCTGTTCCTGTGTCAGTTTCGCTTCCGTTCGTGCATTTCTGATTTTCTTCCCGATGTCCATCAAGTCACCTCCTTTTTGTCATGTGTTGATTCAAACACTTCTGCATGGAATAAAGCACAGAAAGCTTTTGAATCATTGCACTTTCATTATACCCAGAAGAATGGGGATGGTCTATCAAAAATTGCTGACATGAAGGTATTTTCCTTGTCAAAATCCTTTTACATCCTGTATTTCCAACGGGTTGGTGTAAAAAAGTGTCTTCGACACTTCAACCCCCTACCCCCCATTCTTGGGGGAATTAGGGGTTTCTTTTTGTTGCATTTTCCTTCATAATAGTCTTATGAACATCTTACAAAGAATTTTTACAGACCATTATGAAGAAATCATTTATACATTACATCCACGCAAATCCGTAATAGAA
>JAFTGN010000102.1 GCA_017457865.1 Lachnospiraceae bacterium
ATTCAATAATGATGTTCTTGTTTGTGTTGAGTGTGATTCTTTGATTCTTATTCATGGCATGTGCTCCCAAAGCAGTATAATATAGTACTATTTATTGTACCACGAAATCACTTCACCGAACAGGTGAAGTGACCCAGAGAGTGAAAATTCTCTGAAAGCCTTGAAGACACGAGGTCACTGAAAAACTCCCGAAAATCGGGAGTTTTTCAGTGACCTCATTTATTCAGGCTTTGTTTAGAAATATCAGCTGGGAAAGTTGAGTTTATTATATACAGAGATTCCTGTTCCTTCAACAGCTAATTTGTCAGCACTCTTGCCCCTCACACCTTTTCTGATATTCTTTTGCTTTTTTTACAAATGTTTTGGCAAAAACCGGATGAGATGGATAATAGAGATGTGGAAACCCAAACCAGTAATGTTCCCCTTCTATCACACAGAAATATTCCCTGCCAGTAACCGGTTTGATTGCCACACAGCTTTCTCCGTTGTGGGTACTGTCATAATAATGAAACTCATGCCCTTTGATGCGTTCTCCCTCTGGCAGAAAAACACTCTGTATTTCTTTGATCTCAATATAGCCAAACCGTACCAGTTTTCCCTGGTCTGAACAGGTTGCCGGAATGACACCTGCCATGTCATGTCTGATGCCATTTTTATCCAGCATCGCAGAATGCAAATACATAAAACCCCCACACTCTGCTACCATCGGCATTCCCCGCTCAAATGCCTGCTTCACTGCTTCACGCATGCGGTCGTTGCCACTCAACTCTTTTGCATAGAGTTCCGGATACCCGCCTCCTATGAGAAGGGCATGACAGCCATCCGGCAATCTGGTATCATGCAGGGGAGAAAAATACTGAATTTGGGCACCATTTTCCTGTAACAGCAACAGATTGTCTTCATAATAAAAACAAAAGGCTTCATCTTTTGCAACCGCAATCACTGGTCTGTCACATTCCTCCCTTTTTGTGACACTTTCACCCACTGTCAATCTACACGCTGTACGGGTTTGACTGCCAGTTAGTTCCTCCGCATGTTCTGCTATTTGTATCATTTTTTCCATAGAAACTGTCTTTGCAAACACTTCTGCCATTTTTTGCAGCTGTGCTTTTATATTTGCCAATTCATCCGGCATCACAAGTCCCAAATGTCTGCTTTCTATGCGCAGAGCCCTGTCGTCCGGAATGTATCCCAGCACGGTCATCTGCAATTCCGATTCTACCAGCGGCTTGATCACTTCATAGTAGGATTTGGACATTCTATTGAACAGGACACCCTGAATCAGGTGAGCCTTGTCATACGCAAGAAATCCCGCAATCAAAGGAATGACAGAACGCCCCATGCCCTTTGCATCTATCGTCAAAATAATGGGGGTTTTGGTCACTTCTGCCAAATGATAAGAAGAGCCTTCCTTCCGAATTCCTCCAAGCCCATCAAAAAGTCCCATGACACCTTCCAGCACCGCAAACTCCTCTTCTGTTCTATTGTGCAGCAAAAGTGCTTTGGTTTCTTCCTCTCCTGTAAAAAAAGTATCCAAATTCTTAGAAGAAATGCCAATTGCCTGTTCATGAAACATAGGGTCAATATAATCCGGTCCACATTTATAAGACACCACTTTGTGCCCCTGGTTTTTCAATGTCTGAAGTAACGCACATGTAATGGTTGTTTTTCCACTTCCGCTTTTGGGGGCCGCAATCATCACCCGTTTCAACTTCATATTGTCCTCACTCCTTCCGAAAGTCAAATGCACAAATCCATATGGGATTTTCTGCCTGCATCAAATGATACCGCCCTGCTTTCTTTGTTCTGCTCACCTGAATTTGCACCATTTCTTCATTTTCTATTGGATAAATAGAAATGACTTCTTTCATTTCGCAAATCGTTTCCATGCTAATCGCATGCATGACCACCCTCATCGTCGGGTTTGCATGATACAAGGTCTGCAAGATTTCTTTCAGATTCCCGCCACTTCCCCCAATCAAAGCATGTGTGGCCTTTGGCAATTCTGACAGTCCTTCTGGCGCTCTGGTTTCTACCACGGTTAGATTGTCCAATTGAAACTTTTCTTTGTTCTGTGCAATCAAAGAAACGGCTTCTTTCTTCTGCTCAATGGCATATACCTGTATCTCATCAGAAAGCGCCGCCACCTCCACTGCAATGGAACCGGTTCCGCTGCCAATATCATACACTACCGCCTCCCGATGCAAATGCAGTTTACAAATGCTGACCTCCCTGACCTCTTCCTTTGTCATAGGCACTTTATCCCGGATAAATGCCCCATCTGGAATACCATGGGTCAACTGCCCCGGCACAGGGTTTGGATTTCGAACCAGACAAACATATAAGCCTTCCTCTTTCCGTTCACAGCATTCTCCTGGAGACAATCGTAAAATCTGTTGCTCTGGATAAGACAGCTGATACCCGATCACCACTTCACATCCAGTCAAATCATTCTCCATGAGAAGCGTTCCCAGCCGATTCACATCTTTTACACCGGACATCAACAGATAGGTCTTCTTTTCTCTCCTGATTTTACGGGAAAGATTGTGCAAAGGTTTTCCATGCATACTGTAAATGGCTGCATCCTGATAAGGTTCTCCCATGCAGGCCGCTAAATACGCAACGGAGGAAATGCCTGGCAGAATCCGTACAGATGCGTTTAATTGTCCTGTATTCACTTCTTCCTGCAAGGCATGAAAAAGGGACTGGCATCCACTGTAAAATCCACTGTCGCCGGAAAACAGAACGACAACGTTACATTTTTCCATGCATATCTTCTTCCCCTGTATTTCTCTCAGATATGGAATAATCTGTTTTGCCAGATAAAACGGCTTCTTCTCCAGCCTGGGATGATATGGTGCCAGCATTCGCTCTGCCCCCAATAGAACATCCGCTTCCCGGATTGCTTCCTGCACTTCTTTCGTCAAATTGTTTTTATGTCCCATGCCAATCCCTGCAAGGGTAATTTGCAATGTTCCATTCCTCTGCACTGCCTGGCCACACAGTTTTTCCAGTTCCCTGCATATTTCATGAAAAAAATAACCGTTCTCTTCCTGCGCATGACCAATCACAAATACCGGAATCCCACTTTTGGTTGCTGCTTCTATTTTTTGTCTATAACCACCGGATCTCCCGCTTTGTTTCGTCACCAGACAGGCAATGTCATACTGATGAATCATTGCTTCATTCATCTCTGTCGTAAAAGGCCCCTGCATGGCAATCATCTGTTTTCCCGGAATGCCTTGTTCCACACAAAGAGAAATACTCTCCACACTGGGAAGAATTCTAACATAGAGTCTGCTTTTCACAGTTTCTGAACTACAATATTTTGAAAGTTCCTTACTTCCAGTTGTCAGTAAAATATTCCCTTCCACTTCTTGCAAAGCCCTGGCACATGCTTCACTGGTGTCAAAATACCGCACACTTTCACTCACTTGTTCTCCATCCAATTCCCTCTTCAAGCGTAAACAGGGAATGTCCATTCCCTGCATTGCCGCCTGAATATTCTCTGTGATCACATCTGCATACGGATGGGTGGCATCCACCACTGCCGCAAAATTGCCCCTTTGTATGAATGCCTTGATTTCCTCCTGGTTCATTCTCCCTTGATGTACCTTCAGAAAGGGATTCTCTTTTAACACAAGTTCCCCATATTCCGTTGCCACACAAAGGGTATGTGGAATCCTGGACGCTGCCAGATATTCTGATAATCTTCTCCCTTCAGTTGTTCCTGCAAATACCAGTATTTCTTTCAATTTGATACCCTCGCTTTGTGACCAGCTTGCCATTGATGATTTCGCTTCCTGCATTTCCAATAAATACGGTGGTAAACATATTGACCTGCGTTTCTCTTAATTCTCTTAAAGTACAGGTCACCGCCCTTGTGCCTTCTCTTCCAATATTCTCTACATAACCGCACGCCCGCTCTCCCTCTATATGGCAAAGCAAAATGTCACAGGCCCGCATCAAATAATCCTTCCGCTTATGGCTGGATGGATTATAAATTGCCATGGCAAAATCTCCTTCCGCGGCTGCAACCAGACGTTTCTCAATTTTCTCCCAGGGTGTCAGCAGATCACTTAAACTAATCACACAAAAATCATGATTCAATGGTGCCCCAAGCACCGCCGCGCCACTGCTTGCTGCCGTAATTCCCGGAATGACCACAAGTTCTGTTTCCAAATGTGTCTTTCCAATTTCATACATCAAGGATGCCATTCCGTAAATTCCTGCATCTCCGCTGCAAATCAAGGCCACCTGCTTTCCTTTCTCCGCTTCCTGAAAAGCCAGCTGACAACGCTCCGTCTCCTGGCGCATAGGAGTAGACAACAATTCTTTTCCCTGAAACTGTTCTCCCAAAAGCCCCAGATACACAGTATACCCGATAATGACATCTGACTGTTCCAGTGCAGCCAACGCTTCTCCCGTCATCATATCTTCCCTGCCCGGTCCCATTCCAACAATAAAAATTTTATATTTCACCAAATTTCACCTTCCATTCCCTCTTTGCAATTGCAATAGTCATTCCATTCTCAGCGTGCTTTTCATATACAAGTGTTCCCATGGGTTCACATGATTTCAATGCGGCCCTTTCACATACATTGTCCACTCCCACCTGATTTTGCACAAAATCAGATGTTTGAAACGT
This sequence comes from Lachnospiraceae bacterium, assembly GCA_017457865.1. Lineage (GTDB taxonomy): Bacteria > Bacillota > Clostridia > Lachnospirales > Lachnospiraceae > UBA2942. Next base: position 4,649 of record JAFTGN010000102.1, read on the forward strand.
TCCTTTTACGGACTGCAATTCCTCCGCTGTGTACGTGCGAAATGGAATCCTCTCTTTTCTGCTCCAGGCAAGAAGTCCCGGTTCGTTTCTTTTACGATCAATAGATGCCAATTCCACTACCTGACCCGGCACAATTCCAAATTTCTCCAAATGCCTTCTGATAAAATCATCGATCTGTTCTGCTTCTTTTCCTCTTCTGCACCCCATCCCAATGACATATTCCCGGGGGGTGAGTAAAATTGCAGCATCCCATTCTTTTTCTTCTGAAGTGACCATAACATCCACCTGCTGTGCCGGTGGGTAGGGCAGGATATGAATGCCGTCCGGTTGTTTCCCATGTACCTCAAGATGTCCTGTCTCTACGGACATAGAAATGGTTTGTCCTGACAATACTTTCGCAGACACCTTTGCAATGCCATCCCGATTTACAATAAACAGTCCATTTTTCTTTGCAAACAAATCCACTGCAAACTTTCGGTTGAGATCTGTTGCAGTCGTAATCACTGGCTCTGCTCCTATTTTCTCTGCAATCCAACTGGCAAGTGCATTGGCACCACCCACATGCCCGGACAAAATGGGAATCAAATACTGTCCTTTCTCATCCGCCACCAGTACCGGACTATCGTGCAGCTTGTCTGTCAGACAGGGGGCAATGGCTCTGACTGCAATGCCGCAGGCCCCAATAAAAAACAGTACATTTCGGTCTTCCATTTGCTCCTTTGCCCAGTCCCCAATGCTGTTTTTTACAAATTGAATGGAGGATTCCTGTCCATCTGCAAAACAGGTGGTACATTTTGTAAATCGCCTCACTTCTATTGGAAGAAATTCTTCTATGATATCAAATTCTTTTATGGTATCTGTTTCTCCCACTGTCCTTGCAATTTTTTCAGAAAGAGCCATTCCATTTTCTGTAAAACTGATGATACTCAACACCATACTCTTATTCTTCCTTTGCCTGCCGAAACTCTGTAGAAAAGTCAGCTGCATACAATCTGGATTTTTTATAATTCTGATGCAGGATCACCTCTCCAACCAATACCAATGCCGTCTTGGTAATCCCATGCACAGCTGCCGTGTCATACAGGGTATCAACCGTACAAAGATATACCTCTTCCTCTGGCCATGTTGCTTTATAGACCAGTGCCGCTGGTGTCTTCCGGTCATATCCACCGGCAATCAACCGTTCGCTTAACTCTTTTAACATGCCTGTGCTCAGATAAATTGCCATGGATGCCTGGTGTGCCGCAAATCCCTCGATGCTTTCTTTTTCCGGAACTCCGGTTTTTCCTTCCATTCTTGTGATAATCAACGATTGGGAGACTCCTGGTAACGTATATTCCAGATTCAAGGATGCGGCGGCTCCAAAGCATGCACTTACTCCTGGACAACTTTCATAAGGAATTCCCAATCCATCTAACTCGTCCATCTGTTCTCTGACTGCTCCATAAATACTGGGATCTCCTGTATGAAGTCTGACTGTCATTTTCCCTTCTGCTTCTGCCTGCCTGATCACATCCAGCACTTCCTCCAAAGTCAATTTTGCACTATTGTGAATCTCACATTCCTTCCTGGCATAGTGCAGCAATTCAGGATTGACCAGAGAACCTGCATAAATGATCACATCTGCCTGCTTTAGCAAACGCATCCCTCTGACCGTAATCAAATCGACTGCCCCTGTTCCTGCGCCAACAAAGTAAACCATGTTTCAGCCTCCTTACTTTTTGCCAATTCTCCAAATTCATTTGCATATAAAATACAATCCACCTGTAGCTTTCCTTTGGCACGCTTTTCCAGATACATACAAATCCGTTCTACTATATACGCCATAATGGGCTGCAATTTCCCGCTTTCCTCCAAAATACGAACGGCTTCTTCGGTTGTCACACAGTCCAGGATTTTACAGATTTGTTCCTGTTCCACATGTGCTCTCACAGAAAAAGCGGCCAATAATTCCATTCTGCAATCTGCTTCTTTGGAATGGGTGTTCATAATCCCACCTGCCACTTTAATCAGCTTTCCAATATGACCGGTCAGAAGCAATTTCTGAAATCCCAATTCTACCGCCATATCAATGGTATCTCCGATGAAATTGCTGCATTTCACACTTCTGTCCAAATCATATCCATAGGTCTTCTTCATAAAATCAAGCCCATAATTTCCCGGCGAAACCGCCACATAATCAAATCCCTGTACCCTTCGTTGGTTTAATTCCACTTTGATGGTATCTAAAATGGCCTGATGGCTCATGGGCTCCACGATTCCACTGGTTCCCAATATAGAAATTCCACCCACAATTCCCAGTCTGGGATTAAACGTCTGTTTTGCAAGTTCTTCTCCATTCGGTACTGAAATTTCAACCTTCAAACTGCCTTTATAATCTACCAGCTGACACACCTGCAGCACTTCTTTTTCAATCATCTCTCTTGGGACGTGATTGATTGCCGCATTTCCTACCGGCTGGTCCAATCCGGGTTTGGTCACTCTGCCAACCCCCACACCGCCCTCTATTTCTATCTTCTGCTCTATCGCCTCTTTGCAGTCTGCCTTTTCGTTTTTTTGAGAACAGTTCTCTTTTGCAGCATGATTTCTATCATCCGATCTTCCGATACGATAAGAAACCGCTGCGTAAATATATGCACCTGTTGTAATATCCGGGTCATCTCCACCATCTTTTTGTACGGCACAACTGACGGTCATTTCTGTCCGATTGATATCCACAATCTGTGCTGTATAGGGAATCCCTTTGGGAGTCTCTATCCGTATTTCCGTTTTTTGTTTGCCCGTCAAAAGCATATAAGCCGCTGCCTTCGCTGCTGCCGCTGCACAACTTCCTGTGGTAAATCCGTATCGCATAAGCTCCCTCTTTTATCTTGTCAATTCATACAAAAGCGCATTGCATATGGCGGCTGCCACATTACTTCCACCTTTTCTTCCACGGTTCACGATGTAAGGAACTTCCGTTTCCATCATCAGTTCTTTTGCCGCTTCCACATTTACAAATCCCACTGGAACTCCTATCACAAATGCGGGACGCCAATCACTTGACTGTATCATTTCATAAATTTGAATCAATGCAGTAGGCGCATTTCCGATTGCAAAAATAACAGGCTTTTCTATCGCCTTTGCCTTTTCCATGCTGACAACCGCCCTCGTCACCCCACGCTGTCTGGCTAACTTTGCCACATCCGCATCTGCCATAAAGCAATGGGCCTGTCCTCCTAACTGTGCCAATGCTTTTTTATTGATGCCTGCCAACGCCATATTCGTATCGGTCACAATATCTGCTCCCTTTAAAAGAAGATCTTTTGCAATGGCCACTGCATTCTGGGAATACGTCATCGTCCCTGCATAGTCAAAATCCGCACTGGTATGGATCACCCTTTTTGTCACCATCGCTTCTTCTGGGGGAAGAGAAATGCCCCTTTCCAAAAGTTCTTCTGAAATGATTTCAAAGCTTCTCTTTTCTATTTCCTCTGGAAGTAAACGTTCTATTTTATGTGTTTTTTCTCCCATCTCTACTTCTTTCCCCCTTTGTCTGGCATATGCAAGTAACTCCTGATTTGCCCATTCCAGACTGCCAAACTGTGCCTTACAGCAGATGACTCTGCTGCACAAATCCATTTTTTTCTTTGCGATTTCCAAGCGTTCCCTGGAAATCGGTTCAAAGTCCTCTGCCACAATCACCTCTGCTGCCAGTGCCCTTGCCACCGGAAAATCCAGATCATGGGGATATAGAATTCCTGTCACAAAGGCTTTTCCCTCCCTCTGCAATCTGCGATACACATGTCGTCCACTGCCGCCACCTGCAATGACAAATACTTCCGGCACTCCCACAGGCGGCTCCAATTCCATACTGCCGTTTTCTTCATCAAAACTCCCTGTATTGATATCAAACAGCTGTTTGATATAGCCTGTTTTGAAAATTTCTTTTGGAGTTCCGTATTTTTCTACATATGTTCCTTTTAAACAGAGAATTTGATCGGAAACCCGCTCTGCCAGTTCCAGTTCATGGAGAGACATGATGACTGTCAATCCTTTTCTCACGTTCAGTTCCTGCAAGATAGACAAAAATTCCAGTTTGTATTTCACATCCAGATAAGAAGTCGGTTCGTCCAGAATGAGCAGTGCCGGTTCCTGGCAAATGGCCCTTGCCAGCATCACCCTTTGTTTTTGCCCGTCACTGATTTTGCCGAAATCCTGCGCACGGATACCAGTCACATGTACCAGTTCCATGGCTTCTTCTACAATTCTGTGATCCTCTTTGGAAAGAATTCCGAACCTGCCGGTATAAGGATACCTGCCTGTGGCAACCACATCTTCACAGGTCATCAGTTCTGTTTTCAGCTTTTCCGTCAGCACCACAGACATGTTCTTTGCCAGTTCCTCCGGTTTCATCTCTGACAAACGTTCCTCCCCCAGATACACCACACCGCCAATGGGAGTTAATTGTCCTGCAATGCTTTTCAGTACCGTTGATTTTCCCGCACCGTTTGGACCAATTAACGTCAGAATTTGTCCTTTGGGCAAAGTGATCTCCACATCCTGAATCAATGGTTTCCCATTATACCCCACACACAACTTTTCCGTATAAAAATAATATGGTTTCACGGTCATCTCTCTTCTTCCTTCCTACAGACAATTACCCATTAGGCATTTGTGAAACTCTCCAAAAAATTTTAATAAGTGTTGGCCAGGAAGGCAAATATGGCTTTTGAAGGCCATTGAAAACGCCGGTACTTGCTTTTTGAAGCAAATTGCGAACAAAAAGCTTAGTATCCGTTGCGTTTTCACCTGGCGAAAGCTTGCCTGAAAAAGCCATATTGCGAACGCAGACAACACTTCAAGAAAGTGATTGAAGTTTCGCAAGTGCCTAATTTACCCATTTTCCCTCTTTCGCCCTGCCATCATCCAGATGACCACCGGCGCTCCAAACACTGCCGTCACCGTGCTAATGCTCAGCTCTGTAGGGGCAAACACGGTTCTGGCAATGAGATCACATGCCAGGCAAAACACGCTGCCCCCAAGAAAGCAGGCCGGTATCATCCAGATGGGCTTGTTTGTTCCTAAGAGATGTTTCACCAAATGGGGCACCGCAATGCCCACAAAAGAGATGGGGCCTGCATAGGCAACCACACAGGCAGACAACAGACTGGACAGCAGGATGAAGAGCAGACGAAGCATACGGACATTGACTCCCATACTCTTTGCATAGTGCTCCCCTAACTGATAGGCACTCATGGGTTTGGAAAGAAAGAACACCACAATGGTTGTTGCCAGGACCACAATGGTCATCACCCACACATGATTCCACGACATACCGGAAAAACTACCCCTGGACCAATTGTGCAGATTGATGATGTCTGCATCATTTGCAAAGGTCACCACAAAGTCTGTGATTGCGGAACAAATATAGCCAATCATGACTCCACAGATGACCAACATGGACATATTGTGTACTTTCCTTGACATGAGCAATACTGCCCCCATGGAAAGCAGTGCCCCGATCAAAGCTGCCAGTATCAAAACCCCGGAACTGACCCGGATGGATTTTCCAAGCAAAAACACCATCACCAATGCCACCACCAATTTGGAACCAGATGAGATGCCCAGCACAAACGGGCCTGCGATTGGATTATGGAAAAATGTTTGTAGCAAATATCCGGCAAGTGCCAATGCACCGCCAAGCACCAATGCCGCCAGTGCTCTGGGAAACCGGATATTCATCACAATTCTTTGATAGGATCCATCTACTTCGTTTCCAAGAAACATCTGCACGATCTCCTGAAAAGAAATGGAAATGCTTCCATAAAAAATATTGCAAAAAAGGAAAAACAGACTGCCTGCCCCAAGCAGACAGACTGCCGCAATACAACGAATGGTTCTCCTGTCTTTTCCCATACTGCCTCCTCTGTAACATACATGCTACGGTTCTTTCTCTATTACTCCAATGGGTACAGATACTGCATCTTCGCTCCGGTTTCTTCTCCTGATAACATGCCATGCATATCCCCGATCATACCGCCGATTGACATAGACTGCTGGTATAAATCTCTTGTGGTACACCACACATTTCCTTCCTGTACCGCTTTGAAATCTTTTAGCATGGCTTCCTTTTCCAGTAATTGTGCCATGGATTCCAGTTCCCCGTCAATTGTACTGTTATAGATGAGATAATCCGCATCCTTTGCCGTATTATAAAATTGTTCCATCTGTATGGATACAGAAGAGCGATTGCTTTCTTCTCCTCCCAGATCATCAAAAATATACTGCCCACCGGCAAGCTCAATCATTTTGGGCACATAATCAGAAGACCTTCTTACATTCACCATCCCATTGGTGGTGAAATAGAAAAAGGCAACGGTCTTTCCAGATGGTTCTTCTGCCGTCACACGATCCACGATTTCCATCTGCTCTGCAAACAGAGCGTCCGCCAGTGCTTCTTCCTGAAACAGTACACCATACAGCTTCACCCATTCTACCCTTCCAAGAGGATGACTTTCATAACTGGACTGGTCAATCAAAACCGGAATGCCAAAGCTTTCCAGCTTTTCGATCACCTCAGGAGAATGGGAAATCATATTATTTTCTATGGCGAGAGAACACCCCTCGGACACGATCAGCTCATAATCCGGCATACTATATTTTCCCGCATATAAAAGATCCCCTCTTTCCATGGCGGCTCTGGCTTCTTCCATGCACCAGCCATCTGCTTTCTGGCCCGAAAAGCGAATGCAATCTAACGCATCCAATTTACAAACCATATCCATGGCGGCAGAAGCCACCAGATAAATCTGATCCAGTGGCTGTTTCAGCACCACCACATCCTCATCCAGCTGTCCGGGGATTTCCTTCCCTGTCGGGACGATCAGATATCTCCCCCCATCTGCAATGGAAATCAGTGCGTATCCCCCCTGATACCGATCCACTGCAAACTGCTTTGCATAGGCCAGCTCCATACTGCCTTCATAGGAAAGCGCCTCACTGATGTCCGTGTCCCGATCTAACAGTCCATTCCCTGTCTGGGAATCCTGCTGCCCGGTTCCGGCTCTGCCGCATCCGCTCCACAAAAGTCCCATCAAAACCAGTATCAGACAGACCTTCCCTGCCCACTTACTCTGTTGCATTCCAAACCTCAAAGGAGTCTTCCCCCATTCTTATGCATGCTGTATCTTCTTTTTGCTTCTCCAAACCACAAAACCCACAAGGGCAACCGCCAGCACGATGCCGGCTACCGGAAGGATGCTCTTTGTATTTGCCTCTTCCATAGGTTTCAAAGTATCAGAATGAAACGTAAGTGTATATTCCACTTCATGGGGTTTGCTCATGGCAGTGGTATCCCCAATCACATCCATTTCCTGATCCAGTGCCAATACCGGAATTTCAAATGTGGAATTTCCTTCCGTCTGAACAGGAAGATAGGTCTGTCCGTTTACAATCATATAATCATAATTGGGACTGGTCCATTCAATTGTGGCAGTTGCAGCTGTATCTGACACACTGATCTTTGCAGGAGAAGCAACAGTGGCCTTTCCACTTCCACCGATCAGAGAAACTTCCATTGTATATGTGCCATCCTGCACATCCAGTTTCACAGGTGTCAAATCCGGATGGGTCACCTTAGCTGCCGGCAGTTCCTCTGCCTGATCTTCTTCCTGTTTGGCATCTGACCCGGTTTCTACATTCCCACTGTCCTCTACAGTGTCTTCTGTCTCTGCTACAGACACCACGCCTTCCGGCAAAGAAGAAGCCAGGAACACCAGCTTTCTGTCATACCATGTTTCTTTCCTTTTGCTGTAAGCGGCACAATCAATTTCCTCATCCAACACGGAAACAGGGATGGTATAGGTATATGCGCCTTCCGCATCCTCCACAAAAGGAATGCAGGCTTCTTCTCCTGCTTCCAGTGCCTCTTCCCCTGTACCCATAAACAGTTTCAAATATCCGGTTCCGCTTAATGTAATGGTGGCTGTCATTTCGTCACCTGCCACTTCCAACCGGGCATCTACGATACGAAACATGGAAGAACTGGACTCTACTTCGATCTGGTAGGTCCCATCTTCCACATCCGCTCCATAAACCGGCGTTCTATTTTCTTCCGCATAACAGATTACCGGTGTGCAAAACACACCGGTAACCAGTGCGAAAAGAAGGATTGTATTTTTCCATATTCTTTTCACGATTCATTCACCTTTTCATGCTATCATCTTTTCGGTAACAATAAAACCATGTGACCGAATGCATTTCTCTCAAGCTGTTTCTTCGAAACATATAGGTTTGCTTTATTTTGTTATTCTGCAAGGCTGTCAACTGCTGCCTTTGTATGTGCCACATAAATATCCTGAATAGCAGGAATCTGTCCAAGACCCTCAATCAGGCACTCTACTTCATATCCTTCATTTGTCAGGATTGTCTTCCAGGAATCCTCCTCATCACCTGCCATATCGTTGTTTGCATGATCACCTGCTACTACCATCAATGGCTCTAATACCACTTTCTTGTAGTTTCCATTTTCCTTTAATGCTGCAATCACATCATCTAGAGAAGGCTCTGCCTCAACGGTACCGATATAGTAATTTTCATATCCAGCCGCTGTAATCTTGTTCTGCAGGGTTTCATAAATCACATTGGACTCTGCCTCTGTACCATGTCCCATGAACACAATTGCAGTTTCTCCATCATCATAAGAAGCTGTCTTTTCAGTAATCACATCGATGACTGCATCATAATCTGCATCATCTGTCAACAACGGACTTGCAATGGCAATCTCATCAAACTGGTCTTCATAGTCTGCCAATGCATCTACCAGATCAGTATATTCAAAACCATTCATCAGATGAGTAGGCTGTACCACCAGCGTCTTGATGCCATCTGCTACAGCTCTGTCCAATGCTTCTTCTACATTGTCGATCTCCAGTCCTTCTCTGTCCTTCAGAATATCAATGATGATCTGGCTTGTGAAGGCTCTGCGCACGTCATACTCCGGAAATGCCTCTGCAATGGCAGTTTCGATTGCACCGATGGTAATATCTCTGCTGTCATTATAGCTGGTACCAAAACTTACTACCAAAATAGCAGCATCTGTATCGGTTTCTTCCTGAACAGTCTCAGTTTCTGCTGCCTGGGTGTCCACAGTTGTCTCGGTTTCCTCTGCCTTGGTATCCACAGTTGTCTCTGTCTCCTTTGTCTGTGCTGTTGTTCCTGCATTCTGTGCGGTTTCCTTGGCGCCACATCCTGCCATGCAGAATGTTGCCATCAATGTTGCCATCATCCATGCGACTACTCTTTTTTTCATACTTCCTCCTTCGACAGTTCTGACTGTCATTCCATTGCTGTAACTGCACAATATTTTTGCAATTACGCATTTTGAAATACGGATGTCAGAAGCAGTGTTTCGGGCAGCATGGGTCAGGTCGCATCCCTGTGTAGAACACATTTGCGTAACAAAAATTTTCTATTACACAAAGAAAACCTCTTACCTGTATATTTTCCATACAGGGAAAGAGGTTGCACACAAACAAAAGGATCATCTCTAATCCTCCTAAACGTACAACCAATTACTCGTGGCCTGAAACAATCGTTTCTGTACAACAATCAGGCAGGTCTCCCGGCTGAAAGATCTTCGCATCCGCCATCTTCCCAGTTTCCCAGTGATTTATCGGCTTCAGCTCCCTAATTACGGTGACGAGTTCGTACAGGAATTGCACCTGTTTCCCTTTTCACCAGAGCCAATCATCGGATGATTGCTCTGACACCTGACTGCTCCATATTCCATTCCAGTGATTCCGTTTTGCAAACTCTTTTGTGAACTTGTGCTACCGGAACCACTGTATTCACGCACAACAGTATAGCATGATTTTTCAGGAAGTTCAACCATTTTCCCTGTCCCAATCATGATGGGATGCGGATTGTTCTACGCCCCATTTCTGAAAAACAGTCTGGAAAGCCCATACAACACCAGATCCCTGTCATACTCCATTTTATGGCGGCACAGTGCCGTGATCTCTTTTGCTGGACCACCCGTCGCCACCAGCTTTACATTTTTTTCCTCCATCTGTGCCATGATCCGATCAATCATGCCATCGATCATGGCCGCATGACCGGTAAATGCACCGATCCGCATACAGCTGATGGTGTTGGTTCCTATAATCTCATCCGTCACCTCCAGCTTCTCTTCCGGAAGCTGTGCGGCAAGATCTGTCAGTCCCTTCAGAGCAGTATAGGGGCCCGGACAGATGGCGCCTCCCAGATAGGCACCCTGCCCATCCACCACCGCAAATGTGGTCGCCGTGCCGATGTCAATGACGATCACCGGACATCCAAACTTGTATACGGCACCACATGCCCCTGCAATCAAATCTGCCCCCAGTTTTTCGGGAACATCATACCGGATATCCAGTCCCGTGTCTAATTTTGCAGAAACAAATAAGGGTTCCCATCCCACACAATGTTTCACTGCACGCCTCAGCGCCCCATTGATGGAAGGCACCACGCTTGCGATGACAGCCCCTTCGATGGTGGGAATCTGTTCCGGTCCTTCCTTCTGTTTGACTTCGTTTATGAATGCGCCTAACATTCTTTCATGATAGGTATCCGCTTCCGCCTTCCCTGTTTCATACCGTTTCCCATACACCACCGTGTCATGCTCCATACACGCCGCAACCACGTTGGTATTGCCTGCATCAATCGCCAGAATCATCTCTCTCCCTTTCCGGGTCACACGCCTGCACGTGTGCTTCCATCATTTTTCTGATGCCAGATCTCCAGTGCCCTGTCTAGTATCTGGTGTCCAGCCGCCTCCTTAGACATCAGCTCCAGTTCCTCTGTCCGGTCCGGACTGATCAGTGTGATCCGGTTGGTATCCACGCCAAATCCGGCGCCTGCCTCTTTTAAACTGTTGGCCACGATCAGATCACAGTTTTTAGAAGCCAGTTTTTTCCTGGAATTCTCCACCAGATTGCTTGTTTCCATGGAAAATCCGCACACCACCTGATCGTCTCGTTTCTTCTCCCCAACAGCCTTCAAAATATCCTTTGTTCTGGCAAGGGCGATACTCAGATCCTGATCACTTTTCTTGATCTTTTCCTCACTTGTCTCACAGGGTGTATAATCTGCCACCGCTGCTGCCTTGATCACCACATCTGCCGTCTCCATCTGTTCCATGACAGCCCGATACATGTCCTCTGCCGACTCTATCTGGATCACATGGACAAAGGGTGGTTCCGGTATGGACACCGGTCCGCTGATCAGTGTCACATCTGCCCCCCGCAGCATGGCCGCTCTGGCGATGGCATACCCCATCTTCCCGGAGGAATGATTGGAAATAAAACGCACTGGATCGATCTTTTCTCTGGTAGGACCGGCTGTCACCAGTACCCGCCTGCCTGCCCAATCCTTCTGACATTGTATTTCCTTCTGGATATAGGCAACCAATCTTTCTTCCTCCGGAAGCTTGCCTTTGCCCACATCTCCGCAGGCCAGTCTTCCGGATGCCGGTTCGATGACCTGTATGCCATACTGTTTCAGTTTTTCAATGTTATCCTGCACAATCCGGTTTTCAAACATATGGGTATTCATAGCCGGCGCCACCAGAATAGGGCAGGTAGCCGCCAACGCCATGGTACTGAGCATGTCATCTGCGATCCCATGGGCCAGCTTTCCAATGATGTTTGCGGATGCCGGTGCGATCAGCATCACATCTGCCGCCTGAGACAGGGACACATGGGCCACATGAAACTGAAAATTCCGATCAAAGGTGTCCACCAGACATTTGTGATTGGTCAATGTCTCAAATGTAATGGGATGAATAAAATTGGTTGCGTTTTCTGTGCACACCACATGCACATCTGCGCCTGCTTTCACCAGCGCACTGGCCACATTGGCCATTTTGTATGCGGCAATACTGCCTGTGACCCCCAGTACCACTGTCTTTCCACTTAGCATACTCCACTCCTTTTCCACATATACAGATCTTCAGGCAGTTGCAAAACGATGATACCGAACGCCTAACATACAGATTCTGGTATCCCGCTGTGCAATATCCGCATATGTCTATCAATCAGTCCATATCCTTCAGTAAACCATGTTTTTCATATCTTGTCACACGGGCAATCTGATTGGACTCCTCTACAAAGACCACTTTTGGGGGATTGGCTTCCACTTCTTTTTCTTCCATATATGCATACGCCATGATGATGATCTTGTCTTTCACCTGCACCTGACGGGCTGCCGCCCCATTCAGACAGATCATGCCGCTGCCTCTCTCCCCTGCAATGGTATAGGTTTCAAACCGGTTGCCGTTGTTGATGTCCACCACCTGTACCATCTCATACTCTCGGATGCCTGCCGCTTCTAACAATGCCACATCCACTGTGATGCTGCCTACATAATCCAGTTCTGCCTGTGTCACAGTGGCACGGTGAATCTTACCCTTTAACATGTTCAAATACATCTTGTTCCTTCTTTCTGTCATTCCTGCTCTTAGACCATTGCCAGACTATGATCCCCAACGTCTTTCATCAAAATTTTTATTCAAGAAAAGAATTCTGCG
>JAFTGN010000006.1 GCA_017457865.1 Lachnospiraceae bacterium
CAGTTGCTGATGCGCTATCCTTCAGAAGACAGAAAAGAACTGCGGTTTGGATTTATCGTGGTAGATGCATCGAAACGGGGAAAAGGATATGGCAAGGGCATGTTGCAGTTGGCACAGCGTTATGCCTTTGACATCGCAGGGGCAGAAAGGGTCACACTGGGGGTATTTGCCAATAATCCGTCTGCCTATCACTGCTATTGCAAGGCTGGCTTTACAGAACTGCCAGAACGTGAACAGTATCCGCTGATGGGCGAAGAATGGGAGTGCATCATGATGGAATGCCGCAGGGAATCCGCTTCGAGATAGAAGCGTCTGTCGATCATAGATGGGGAAAGGAGGCAGGAACAGAATGGCAAAGGTTTTTAATGTGAATGGTGCTTGTAAACCAGACAGACATTATATGGTTGACCTTGAGACCAGGTTGAAAGAAATCAAAGCAATGGTAGATGCCGGAGAGTATTTCACCATTCACAGGGCCCGGCAATATGGAAAGACAACTACGCTATGTGCATTGACGGAATATTTGAAACATGAATATGAAGTGGTCAATATTGACTTTCAGGTGATGAGCGCATTGTCTTTTCAGGATGAACAGACATTTGTGGCAGCATTTTCAGAGGAATTGCTGGATGTTGTAGAACACTTTCCTGATGGGATTGAAAAAAGGCTGATTGCATTTGTAGAGGGAATGGCAAGAATCAATTCTCTACAATCGCTTTTTAAGGTTTTGAAATCATGGTGCAGTAAGGCAGATAAAAAAATAGTTCTCATAATTGATGAAGTGGATACGGCGACCAATAATCAGGTGTTTTTGGATTTTCTTGCGCAATTGCGGGCATATTATCTGAAAAGACCGGATACAATTACATTTCAGTCCGTTATTCTTGCCGGTGTCTATGATGTGCGCAATATCAAAAGAAAGATCCGGGCGGATGAAGAAGAGAAGGAAAACAGTCCGTGGAATATTGCAGCTGATTTTCTTGTGAATATGAGTTTTTCTGTGGATGATATTGCAGGGATGTTGAAAGAGTATGAAGCGGATTATCATACGGGGATGCATATTGCGCAGATTTCAAATTTGATGTATGATTACACCTCAGGTTATCCGTATCTGGTGTCACGGCTCTGTAAATTCATGGACGAGCGCATTGCAGGAAAAGAGGGGTTTCCAGACAAGAGCAGCGTATGGACCAGGAATGGATTTTTGGTGGCAGTGAAACTGTTGATAGAAGACAACAATCCATTGTTTGATTCCCTGACGAATAAGCTAAAAGATTTTCCTGAATTGAATGTAGTGATTTCACGTTTGCTTTTTCAAGGGCAGAGTATTGCATATAATGCAGATGATGTGGCAGTGCGAAATGCGAGAATGTTTGGGTTTGTGAAGATTGAACACTCTATGGTTCAAATTGCAAACAGGATATTTGAAACTCGTTTGTACAATAAATTTTTGTTAGATTATAAGGAACAGAACAGTGAAATTTATGGGGAAGGTTCCCGACAGAAAAATCAATTTATCATCGATGGTCATTTGAACATGAAACTGGTGCTTGAGAAATTTGTAGAAACCTTCGATTATTTATATGGTGATCGGGATGATACATTTCTTGAAGATGAAGGCAGGAGATATTTCATGCTGTTTCTTAAACCAATTCTAAATGGGATCGGAAATTGTTATGTAGAGCCGGAAACCAGGAATCGGGAACGTATGGATTTGGTGATTGATTATCACGGTGTGCAATCCATTTGTGAACTCAAGATATGGCATGGAAATGCATATCATGAGCGTGGAGAAGAACAGCTTTCGAATTACCTTGATTATTTCAAATTAACAAAGGGATATATGCTTAGCTTTAATTTTAACAAAAAGAAGACAATCGGTGTGAAAGAAATCGTTCTGGGAGATAAAGTGCTGATTGAGGCGGTGGTTTGAAAATGGAATGGATCAATCATTTCACAGCAATTAGAAAAGACGGTTGCTATTTGTGTCTGATTTGATTATAATAAATGCGGTAGCCGATGGCAGTCGGTATTGTATTTTATTGCCAAGAGCAGGGAAACTGCTCCATATGGAGGATGAAAATGGATAATTTAACACTTGCCAAGCAGGCAAATGAAGTGCGTAAGGGTATCCTGACAGGTGTACACAGCGCAAAGGCAGGGCATCCGGGCGGGTCCCTTTCTGCCGCAGAGATTTTTACCTGTTTGTATTTTGAAGAGATGCATGTAGACGCATCCAATCCAAAGGCAGAGGACAGAGACCGTTTTGTACTGTCTAAGGGTCATACTGCGCCGGGATTGTATGCGGTTCTGGCTGCAAAGGGATATTTCCCGAAGGAAGATCTGACCACACTGCGTAAGCTGGGTTCCTATTTACAGGGACATCCGGATATGAAGCACATTCCAGGTGTGGACATGTCCAGCGGTTCTTTGGGACAGGGCATTTCTGCGGCAGCGGGCATGGCACTGGGCGGCAAGGTGCAGCAGAAAGATTTTAGAGTATATACATTGTTAGGCGATGGTGAGATTCAGGAAGGTCAGGTCTGGGAGGCCGCTATGTTTGCAGGTCACAGAAAGTTAGACAACCTGTGTGTCATCGTAGACAACAACGATTTGCAGATTGACGGACATGTGGGAGATGTATGCTCTCCCTATCCAATTGATGAGAAGTTTGCGGCATTCAATTTCCATGTAATCAATGTGAATGCCCATGATTTTGATGAACTGCGTGCTGCATTTGCAGAGGCAAGAGCCACCAAGGGACAGCCTACCGCCATCATTGCCCACAGCGTCAAGGGCAAGGGCGTGTCCTTTATGGAAAATCAGGCTGGCTGGCACGGCAAGGCACCAAATGACGAGCAGTATGCGGCAGCAATGGCAGAACTGGAAGCCATCGACAAAGAATTAGAAAAGGCAGGTGAGCAGTAATGGCAGAGATCAAGAAGATTGCAACCAGAGAAAGCTACGGCAATGCACTGGTAGAGCTGGCAGAGGAATATCCAAACCTGTATGTGCTGGATGCTGACCTGGCAGAAGCCACCAAGACCGGTATTTTCAAAAAGGCATATCCGGAGCGGCACATTGACTGTGGCATTGCGGAGGCCAACATGATTGGCGTGGCAGCAGGTCTGTCTACCACTGGTATCATTCCATTTGCAAGTTCTTTTGCCATGTTTGCGGCAGGACGTGCATTTGAGCAGATCCGCAACAGCGTAGGATACCCTCACCTGAATGTAAAGATCGGTGCCACCCATGCTGGTGTCAGTGTAGGGGAAGATGGTGCCACCCATCAGTGCAATGAGGACATTGCCCTGATGCGTACCATTCCGGGCATGGTAGTCATGTGTCCGGCAGATGATGTAGAGGCCAAGGCTGCTGTCCGTGCGGCAGTAGAGCATGAAGGTCCGGTATACATCCGTTTTGGCCGTGCGGCATGCCGTGTCATCAATGATGCAGAAACATATCAGTTCCAGATTGGAAAAGGACATGTACTGCGGGAAGGTACTGACGTGACCATCGTGGCAACCGGTATCTGTGTAGAAAGCGCACTGGATGCGGCAGAGCAGCTGGCAGCAGAGGGCATCAGCGCAGAGGTGATCAACATTTGTACCATCAAACCTTTGGACAGCGAACTGATCGTGGCAAGCGCCAGGAAGACCGGCAAAGTGGTTACGGTAGAAGAACATTCCATCATCGGAGGATTAGGCAGCGCAGTCAGCGATGCACTGGTGGCAGAATATCCGGTACCGGTCAGGAAAATCGGGATGCAGGATGTGTTTGGCGAGTCCGGCTCTGCGGCAGCACTGATTCATAAGTATGGATTGGATGCAGAGGGCGTGTACAAGACAGTGAAGGGATTTGTGTAACAATCAAAACCAGGCATTTTCTGTTTCTTGCAAAAATGTGATCGTATGAATAGTGCCTATCCTGCTTGTTGGCAGGATAGGCTTTTTGCGTGTAAGAGAATTCTGTCATCCAAAAGTCTTCTGCATCAGTTCACTCTTGAAAGTGAAAATTCGCTTTCTGAGAGTGAACAAAGTGAATTTTCACTATTTTCACAGTGAAAAAAGCGGAAAAAGTGAAAATTCACTGTTTGAATTGACAAAAACGAATTTTTACAGTCGTACGACTGTTTTAGTGTGACGACTC
>JAFTGN010000007.1 GCA_017457865.1 Lachnospiraceae bacterium
ATGATGGGAATATCCATGGTTTTGCGGATTTCCCGACACAATTCCAGTCCGTCAATTTCCGGGATAATCAGATCCAGAATGGCCAGATGAACGGTTTCTTCCTGTAACAGTTTCAGTGCCTGGGAACCAGTATGCGCTTTCAACACACGATATCCATCGCTGATCAGATAAATTTCGATCAGCTTTGTAATTTTCTTTTCGTCATCCACAACCAGTATTGTGTAAGTTTCCATAAGACCCCCTTATTCTTCCTGTTCAAAACTTTCGCACCAGATATTGAAAAATGTGGTAACGATTCAGGCCCCTTATTTTGCTTTGGCTCTGAATGGTTACAGAATGTGATTGCTCTGCACGGTACACTATAATAAAATTTTAAGGTTTTATCCGAAAAAGTCAATCCTTTTTCGACAAATATCTGCGTAAATTCCGCTAAAAAAACTGGATTTTGTCTGAATGGGACAGCAGTTTGGAATCATTCAGATGCTGGTTTGCTTTTGTCAAGCAAATTGCAAAAAAGGGAAGAATATGCTATGCTACAAGCAATGAATTCTGCCTGTGGCAGAAAAGAACAGGAGGTAGTATCGTGCAGATTCAAACAGTTGCATTGATCGGCGCAGGAGCCATCGGTGCCTATTTCATTCCGGGGCTGGCACATACATTGGGAGAGGATTTCTGTGTGATTGCAGAAGGCACCAGAAAAGAACGACTGGAACAGGAAGGCATGTGTATCAATGGGGTACAGACAATCTTTTCTGTCAAGACCCCAGAGGAAGCAGGACAGCCGGATCTGGTGCTGATTGCCACAAAATATGGCGCATTAGAAGAGATTCGGGAGACGGTGCGCAGCCTGACCGGTCCGCATACCACTGTAATTTCTACTTTAAACGGCATCGACAGTGAAGAGATTTTGGCAGGGACCATTGGATGGGAACCGATTGTATATGGATTTATGCGTGTATCCGCAGTACGGACAGGCAATGTGGTTACTTATGGAAACAACAACAGAGGGTTGTATTTTGGGGAAACAGATGGTCGTTTATCCCCTCGTATACTGGCCATTCGGGATTTGCTGACCAAAGCAGAAATCCCTTATGTGGTGTCAGAGGACATTATCAAAGATCAGTGGTTTAAATATGCCTGCAACATTGCGGAAAATCAGTGTCAGGCAGTGCTGGGTGTTCCTTTTGGTTCTTTCCGGGACCATCCCCATGTGAACTTTGTCCGGCTCCATCTCATGCAGGAGTGCCTGAACGTGGCGGAGGCAAAGGGAATCCACATTCCGGACAGTGAGCTGGTGCGGCAGGAAGAAACTTTAAAGACTGTGCCATACTTAAATAAGACCTCTATGTTACAGGATATAGAGCAGGGACGTACCACAGAGGTAGAGATGCTCTCTGGTACGTTGATTCGCATTGCAAAGGAAGTAC
Source organism: Lachnospiraceae bacterium (assembly GCA_017457865.1). Lineage (GTDB taxonomy): Bacteria > Bacillota > Clostridia > Lachnospirales > Lachnospiraceae > UBA2942. The sequence continues at coordinate 1,428 of JAFTGN010000007.1, forward strand.
AGGTGCCGGTGCCTTATAATGAACTGATCTACCATGCGATCCGTGCCATAGAAGACCGTAACGCAGGGGCGTTCGACACCGATCCGGATGTGGTAATTGGAGCGTAAGGTCAGTTTTCTGTCAGGGACTGAAAAAGGTTGTTGAGGAATGGGAAGAAGCGGAACTGGATGCGGGGCGTGTCTGGTTCTGCTTTTTCTGTATTGACCGAAGGAACGTTTCCCATATCCGGTGTAGAAGGATTGTCTTGCGTGGGATGGTCTGCCAGCAGGCTTTCGTAAGCCGGAACGGACAGATTTTGTCTCAGCAGGGCATCGGAATGTTCCGGCATAGGGGAGGACAGGTCATCAAAACACAGAGGTGGATAGAGGACGCACCACCAGTTGTGTCCGGCAGCTTTTCCGATGGTGATACGCAGGGCATCGTATTCCCCTGCCGGAAAGGTGTAAGCACCATATGTTTTTTCCGGGAAAGTGCATCTGGTCAGACTGGCAGAGGCACTTTCAGAAAACCCCTCCTGGGTCAGCACATGATTGGCAATGTCCTCTGCCTGTTGTAACAGAGATTGTGCCAGTGTAACCGCATGGTCTTTGTCCGGCATGTCTGTAAAATCTGCCTGAAAAGCTTCTAAGATGGCATCCCGTATGTGGAGCTTGACGGTCTGATCAGCTTCTGTGTCACTGTTGGCAATGATATGAAGCCGTAGCAGGGCGTCAGATAATTCTGCCTGAATCAGGGCATCAGAGGATTCTGCCTGTTCGGGGGAGCGTGGCACAGAAAGCGTATTGGTTTCGCTGAAAAACCCGGAATATACCTTTTTCCATGAAAAAATCAGGGTAAGCAATAAGCTGATGGTTGCCAGGCAGAATAAAAAGGAACGTGATTTCATAGAAAACCTCGATTCTA
>JAFTGN010000103.1 GCA_017457865.1 Lachnospiraceae bacterium
AAGGCACTGACGGTCTCGTATCCATTCTGTTTCAGGATACTGCACAACAGATGATTGATCTGTACGTCATCCTCTATCACCAGAATGGTGTCATTTCTTTTTCCCATTGTAATCGTTTCTCCATACATTTTACTGCCACCTCGTCCATATCATTTCCCATATTTTATCCTGCCAAAGCAGCGGAAGCACATCCTCTTTACATTACATGTTATTCTGCTCTAGTTACCTGTGCGTAAAGTACAGTGGAATCGTCTGCGGGTTTCAATCTTGGATAATGATCACACCCCATATCACCTGCCTGAATACTACGCAATAGCCTGCTCAGGACCGGTGCCTTTCCCATTCTTAATTCATCAAAAAGTCTCACATCAAGCGGCTCTATTCCAAATAATTCATATATCTCATAAAATCCGTCACTCATTAGTGCAATCTCTGTTATATCATTCCTATCAAACTCTTTAATAATACCATGCTCAATACCTGCCCCAGTAGGTTCAAAAATCCAATACCCATTGGGCATGTTCATTTCTAATCGATTTTTCAAAAGCATATCCTTTGCTCTTTTAGTTGCTTCACGAACGGTTATTCCCTCTTCTTTACTCTTTTTTATTATCCACTCTATAATCTTTGCATCACGCTTTGGAACGGCATCATCAGTCAAGATCATAAATGAACCATCCGCACAGTGAAGAAGTATCGGTACGTCTCCCAAAACATAACATTGTATCTTGTCGCCATACGCTCTTACAATGGAAATGCATGCACTCGGATAGCTATTTTTTTTTGATTCATACCCGAACTCATCAAGTTCAGCACATATGGTCATAGCACACTCTGTCAAAAGTGCTTTTGTGGTTTTTTTTACGTCCATCGAAAATTTTTCTCCAATCAACATAGCAAGTCTTTTTGACATCCATCCTGTGTCGGTTGGTTCGTTTGTGAGATGAATACTGTTAAGACCTGTTGCCCCATCTATGACTACCAAATAATCTACCCCAAAACAACAAGCATCCTCATTTTCACCGCACTCACGGTTATCTTTTTCTGGTTCATCGATAAAATAATCACTCGCAGCTACACTATAAGTCTGAAATCCCTCAAACATCATTATCATGTATAATCCAATCATTTTACAGAATAATTAGATTATTTTTCCTTTCCCCCAGATTTTTCTAGGTAATCCAATCTCTCTTTCTAATATATCTTTTTACTATAAACGCCATGTCAGAAACGTTGCTGCAACGGCAATCAGTAGTCCGACCCCTCCAACAATCCAGTTAATTCCTTTTCTTGTGTTTTCATCATGTATATGAAGCATTGCGCCAAAAGCAGAAAATGCCGCAATAAGACACCCCATCAACGTTATTATCAAAAGTGCTGCATCTGTTGCTGTCTGATCCCTCGCAAGGGAAAGACTGCCTATTATGAAACTGATCACCCCCGCAAAGAATGCGATTATCTCCACATTTGAAACAGCACTCTTTTTCAGTGCGTTTACTTCCTCCCTTATAGTCTCTATATCTATCTGCCGCTTAGCCTCCTTAATCTGATATATTCCTTGTATCTGAAGTCTGTAACATTGATATGTGTTGATACGCATTGTATATTCACTATCATTAGGATCTTCGATATAAATTGCATGTTGTATCATATCAACACCTTCTGTATAATCTCCCCGTAATGCAAGTATCCTTCCTTTAGTACAATAGTATTTAGCATAATGACTATCAAGTTCGATAGCGTGATTTACCTCTATTAGTGCACGCTTACCCCATTGCTTTATTAACTTTTCTGCTAGTATCTCGTCACTCTCACAGAGAGTAGCATACAAATCGCAAAAGGCATGACAATAACCAGCATTATTGTGGTACTTTAGTGCAAATTTATATTCTTGTTGTATCAAAAGCTCTGGGTCAATACCATTACTCTCACCCTTCTGAATACAACGCATTGTATTTAGATGCACAAATGTTTCATGTCCACTACACCACAGGTTGTTATCATCTATCAACTGATCAAGCTTATTGTCTATCGACCTACGGTATATTATATTCAAACAATAAAACGCAGCATAAGCGATCTTCTCTTTCTCTAAGAAATCTTTTTCGTTGCGATTTGTTTCAGATGTATTTTCCCATAACTTTCCAAAATCTTCAACTATTTTTGTCAATTCATAAACATTTTGACGTTTTGCATAATCATTTAATTTTAACTCGTATGAACGCTCATATTCTTCTGGCAACCCCGCAAAAATATGCCGTATATTCTCTACTGTATCAAGTTGCTTATTTTTATTGTCGTTCTTGTTTTTTTCTCGCATTATTTTTTTATACCTTTCGTTTTCTACATTCTGCATTTTTATCTTTATGTCATTCTGACATATGACGTTTTTGCATAATAAACAAATATTAGAATAATTTATTTTATTTCCGACAAATCGTCCATGCGATTTCACTGATTCCCTGCTCCAGCGGATTCGGTGCCTTTGCCTGTTTTCCGATCATGGTCTCAAAAATCGTATAAGCCGCCAATAAAGATCCTTCCCTGCTGGCATGTCTGTCATCTGTAAAATACAGTTCCACTTCCGGATGTGCCCTGTGGTATGCCCACCAGACCTGTCCCACCGGTGCCACCGGATAGTGCAGCAGTTCGCCTAATTCCAGATATGGTTTCGCCATGGCCGGCTGTGCCTCTTCTCCGTCTGCCTTTCGGGTCCATGTCATATAAAAAAGAGCCTTGGAATCGGTCTGCCCAATCCACTCTGCCAAGCGGATGGCCGCTTCTTTCATCACATTCAGGTCTCCCATCGGATGGGCCACATGCTGCAACACAATATAATCATAATGACCATACAGGATATTGAACCGTACCTGTTCCTCCTGCACATGATAATCAAATCCCATACCGCCTTTGGTCAGCATGGTCACGTCTATGTCTATTCCATTACATGCACCGATTTCCGCAAATAAATGCGGCATATCGTTGTAATAGGTATGGCTGTTGCCGATAAATAATACTTTCATCAATTACATTCTCCTTTGCACTTTTTTATGGCCAGGTACTTGAGAAACTCTTTGAAGCGAGCCTAAAACAGCCTGCCCATCTGAAAAATGTTCCATATCATAGTTTCGCAATTCACGCAGGCCCCATTCATTTACTATCTATCATAGTAACGCTTTTGTGATAACAGGTCAAGTCATCTTCTGAATTTCCATATAGAGTTTCTACATTATCTGTGTTATACTGTCTTCATACATACTGCTCAGTGAGGAAATTCCCCTCCTGAACAGTTGCTTTGATCTACCAAATTTTGTAACCATTTATCATTCTTGTAAACAATAAGTTTCTAGATGGTTACCATTTTTTCACAAAATCGAGGTATTTATGGACGTTTATGAATTGTTACACCATGTGAAAACCGGCGAACTTTCCATCGAAGATGCCGCCGGACAATTGAAACATCTGCCCTATGAGGACTTAGGCTTTGCCAAGATCGACCACCACAGAAAATTGCGGCAGGGATTCGAAGAAGTGATCTATTGCAGCGGCAAATCCCTTCCGCACCTGGTGGGAATCTATACCCACATGGCAGAAGAAGGCATTGAGATACTGGGCACCAGAGCCAGTAAAGAGCAATATGAAGCAGTTTCCGCAGTGCTGCCGGATGTGGCCTATGATCCCATCAGCCACATCCTGAAACGGCAAACCACAGAGAAGTCTCTCATTGGCAACATTGCCATCTGTACCGGCGGAACCGCAGATATTCCGGTGGCAGAAGAAGCGGCACAGACTGCGGAATTTTTCGGAAGTAAGGTCACCCGTGTGTATGATGTGGGCGTTGCCGGCATTCACCGGCTTCTTTCCAATCTGTCTTTACTGGAGCATACCAGCTGTGTGATCGCAGTAGCCGGTATGGAGGGAGCTTTGCCCGGTGTGGTAGCCGGACTGGTGGATGTGCCGGTCATTGCGGTGCCAACTTCCATCGGCTATGGTGCCAACTTTGGAGGTCTTTCCTCCCTGTTGACCATGATCAATTCCTGCTCCAATGGCATTTCCGTGGTGAACATTGACAACGGATATGGTGCAGGATACCTTGCCACCCAAATCAACAGACTGGCGGTGAATGGAATTGGATAAGATGACGACAGATACGATTTTAGAATTGCAGACCAATATCGATGACTGTACCGGAGAAGCACTGGGATTTGTGTTGGAGGAATTGTTTGCCGCTGGTGCCAGAGATGCTTTTTACACTCCTATTTACATGAAAAAAAACCGCCCTGCATGGCTTCTAACGGTACTATGTACCGCTAACAAGCAACAGGACATGGAGCGCATCATATTCACCCACACCACTTCCATCGGCATCCGCTGGTGTGAAAAACAGCGCACCATCCTGCCCAGACAGGCTTTACGGATGGATACCCCTTATGGTATGATTACCGCCAAAGCATGCACCTATGAAGAGACCACTTATGTCTATCCGGAATATGAATCCATCCAGATGCTCTGCCGCACACAGGGAATGGATTATGGGGCAGCAGCGGCTTATATTCGGGAACAGTTTGCCGATCAGCAGAAATGATCTGATGCATCCAGTATCCTGTTTCACTAAAAGAGGTTATGATACCCTATCAGTACCATAACCTCTTTTCTCATTGCTTATATTTCCTCTACTAAACTTTGATCGTTTCTTACCTCACCATTGGCATTCTTCTCTTACAAAATACCACCAATCATCACAAACAATGGGGCAAATACCAGAGACACGATGGTCATCAGCTTGATTAAAATATTGATGGACGGACCGGAAGTATCCTTAAACGGATCTCCTACCGTATCCCCTACGACTGCTGCCTTATGAGGGGCACTGCCCTTACCGCCATAGTTGCCTTGCTCAATATACTTCTTTGCATTGTCCCATGCACCGCCAGCGTTACTCATAAAGATGGCCATCAGTACACCGGTCACCAATGCGCCTGCCAGCATCCCCCCAAGAGCTGCCGGTCCTAACAGGATGCCCACTACCAGAGGGGCCAATACTGCCATGATACCTGGTACCAGCATTTCCTGCAAAGCTGCTTTTGTGGAGATTGCCACACAGGTTTTGTAGTCCGGCTTTGCCTTGCCCTCTAAGATGCCCGGAATGGTGCGGAACTGTCTGCGTACTTCTTCGATCATCTTATTGGCTGCCTTGGAAACGGATTCCATGGTAAAGGCAGAGAACAGGAAGGGCAGCATACCGCCGATCAACAGTCCGATGGTCACTCTGGACTCTAACAAGTTGATACCGTCCAATTTCACGGTTTCTGCATAGGAGACAAACAATGCCAGCGCAGTCAATGCGGCAGAACCGATGGCAAATCCTTTTCCCATGGCAGCAGTTGTATTGCCCACTGCATCCAGTTCGTCTGTAATCTTACGAACAGAAGCATCCAGACCAGACATTTCCGCAATCCCGCCTGCATTGTCTGCAATGGGACCATAAGCATCTACTGCTACGGTAATACCGGTGGTAGACAGCATCCCCACTGCTGCCAGCGCAATGCCGTACAGACCGCATACCTGAAATGCCACGAAAATGGCAATGACAATAAACAGAATCGGCAATGCGGTAGACTGCATGCCCACTGCCAGACCACTGATGATGGTGGTGGCTGCTCCCGTCTGGGACTGTTCTGCAATCCGCTTCACAAACCGATACTGACCAGAGGTATAAATCTCTGTTACAATACCAATGAGCAATCCTGCCGCCAGACCGATGACTACCGCAATGGCTGCCTGGAAACTGTCAAAGCAGACTTTACTCAACACAAAAGAAGCAATCAGTACAACCGCACTGGCGGTATATGTACCGATCTTTAATGCCTTGTGAGGATTGGATTTCTCATCTCCTCTTACAAAGAAAGAACCGATGATAGAAGACAAAATCCCCAGTGCTGCCAGCGCCAGTGGAAATACTGCACCAGTCACCTGATAATATGCGACCCCCAATGTAATGGCAGATACCAGAGAACCTACATAAGATTCAAACAAATCTGCACCCATACCAGCCACATCACCTACATTATCACCTACATTATCTGCGATCACTGCCGGATTTCTCGGATCATCCTCCGGGATGCCAGCTTCTACCTTTCCCACCAGATCAGCACCTACATCCGCTGCCTTCGTATAAATACCACCACCTACACGGGCAAACAATGCAATAGAAGACGCTCCCAAACTAAATCCCGATAACACGTCCACATTTCTGGTGATCAGGTATACCACCGATACGCCGAGGAGCCCTAAGCCTGCCACACACATTCCCATGACCGCACCACCGGAAAATGCCACAGATAACGCCCGGTTCATGCCCCCTTCTTTTGCCGCATTGGCGGTGCGCACGTTGGCTCTGGTGGCTACATTCATCCCACAGTAACCGGCTACAGTGGAAAACAATGCGCCTGCCACAAAACAGATGGCCGTCACCGGACCGATGGCAATGGCAATGATCACAAACAATGCCACTGCAAAAATCACCAAAATCTTATACTCAGAAAGCAAAAAAGCCTGCGCTCCTTCATAAATGGCGCTTGCAATTTCCTGCATCCGGTCATTTCCCGGTGCCTGCTTCATCACACGACCGGTCAACACACCGGCAAATACCAGTGCCAACACTCCCATGATGGGAGCCAAATAAATTAAATTCTCCATTCATACCTCTTTTCTATTACAGAAGACAGCATCGGATAATCACTGTTAATCTGCAATCCCACTTTAGAATGTTTCCTGACTGTGTTTCAGTCTCCTTTTCTCCTGTTTCAATTCTTTTTTCCATTGTAATTGATTTTTCTTTTGTTGCTGTTTAAATGCTGCTTTCTGCTCCTTTCTATGCAGCTTTCCTTCATATGCCAACTGCTTTTTTCTTTGCTTATTTTTCTCCTTATTCCATTTTCCTATGCCGGAAGCCACTGCAAAAAAACAAAGCAACAGCTGAATTCCACCGGTCACATACACCAGCAGTTGTTTTCTGTCCATCTGTTTCATACTAATTTTTGAAACTTCCTTTCTCTGCATCCACAGATTCTTGTGAAAAATCTTCGCAGAAAGATTTCTCATATAAACATAAGTATAAAGGAATTGTTCCAATTTTTCAATGATTTTACAAAAAATTAATGAATTATCTTGCGTCACTGCCGCATTTTTCGATCATTTTCTACAAACATTTCACTTTTTTAAATGTTTTTATCTCTTGTACATCCATTTTTCCAAACAAGACACAAAAAACAGACAGTCATGCAAAGTGGTCTTCTCCGACTCATTCCCTTGTATGTACTGCCTGTTCCTTTTCACATAAAATTGATTTAAAGCATTCAAAATCAACCCTATTTTACTTTGTCTTAAAAAACTTACTTTTCTTTTCCTTACCGGATGCGCTGCCACCCATTGCTTCGTCAAACTTCTGCAATGCTTCTTTCTGCTCTTTTGTCAGGCTTTCCGGTACTTTGACTACTAAAGTTACGAAATGGTCACCTCTTGTGTTCTTAGAACGAAGAGATGGCACACCTTTCCCTCTTAAGCGAATCTTTGTATCGGTCTGGGTACCTGCTTTCACATCATACTCTACCTCTCCGTCTACGGTAGCAATCTGAATGGTGCCGCCCAGTGCTGCCTGTGCAAAGGAAATGCCCACGGTAGAATAGATATTCATATCCTGACGCTTAAAGATCGGATGCTGGGATACCACTACCTCTACCAGCAAATCGCCTCTCTCACCGCCATTGATACCCGGTTCGCCCTTTTCCCGAATCCGGATGCTCTGTCCGTTGTCGATACCGGCAGGAATGCTGACCTGAATGGTCTTGGTACGGGTCACAAATCCGGTACCACGGCAATCCGGACACTTCTCCTTGATGATCTTACCGGTACCACGACAATCCGGACAGGTACTGATATTCCGCATGGCACCTAACATGGTCTGCTGTGTATACACTACCTGCCCCTTTCCACCACACTTGCTACAGGTCACCGGACTGGTACCCGGCTTTGCGCCGCTTCCGTTACAGGTGGAACAGGTTTCCTTCAGATTCAGCGTCAGTTCCTTTTCACAGCCAAAAATAGCCTCTTCAAAAGTAATTCGCACAGACGCATGTACATTGGCACCCTTCTGTGGACCATTCCTGCTGGCACGGCTGCCACCACCAAACATACCGCCAAATAAATCTCCGAAAATATCTCCCATGTCTCCCATATCGCCGGAGAATCCGCTAAATCCGCCAAAACCGCCATATCCACCGGCACCACCGCCCTGGGACTGGTCAAATGCGGCATGACCATACTGGTCATACATCTGCTTTTTCTGGGGATCGCTCAGTACCTCATAGGCTTCATTTACTTCCTTAAACTTCTCTTCAGCAGTCTTATCTCCCGGATTGTTATCAGGATGGTATTTCTTCGCCATCTGACGGAAGCCCTTTTTGATGGCATTGGCATCTGCATCTTTGCTGACACCCAACACTTCATAGTAATCTCTCTTTTCTGCCATGGCCTCTCCTTTTCCTCTCTGTTTGTAACTGCTCAGTATCTTCACAGTTACCTCTGTCTTACTTTATACAGGCTGACAACGGAATAGTGAAGCGTCTGTATCAGACCCTCCACTATCCGGTTATCACCCCTGTGTCATTGTCAGATCAGCAAATTATACCTCTCTGTAGTCTCCGTCTACCACATCATCTGCGCCGCCTGCTGCGGAACCTGCATCTGCTGCACCGGCAGCTCCCTGTGTCTGCTCATACAGCTTTGCAAACAGATTCTGTGCGTTGTTCATCAAAGTTTCCTTCTTTGCCTTCAGATTCTCTACCTGATCTAAGGAAGCACCTTCTGCTGGTGTTGCTTCTAATGCAGCTTTTAACTCTGCCAGATCAGCCTCTACAGAAGCCTTTTCTGTCTCTGGCAGCTTATCGCCTGCTTCCTGCAATGCCTTTTCTACCTGGAATGCCATTGCATCTGCATCATTTCTCACATCTACCGCTTCCTTACGAGCCTTATCCTGTGCCTCATACTCAGCAGCTTCCTTCACTGCCTTTTCGATGTCTGCATCAGACATGTTGGAACCGGAAGTAATGGTGATGTGCTGCTCCTTACCGGTACCCAGATCCTTTGCGGATACATTTACGATACCGTTGGCATCAATATCAAATGTGACTTCAATCTGCGGTACGCCTCTTCTTGCAGGAGCGATTCCATCCAGACGGAACATACCCAGTGTCTTATTGTCCTTTGCAAACTGTCTCTCACCCTGTACCACATGGATGTCTACTGCGGTCTGGTTATCTGCTGCGGTAGAGAAGATCTGGCTCTTCTTGGTCGGGATTGTGGTATTTCTCTCGATTAATCTGGTTGCCACACCACCCATGGTCTCAATAGACAGAGACAATGGTGTTACGTCTAACAACAGGATATCGCCTGCACCTGCATCACCGGCAATCTTACCACCCTGGATACAAGCACCGATTGCCACACACTCATCTGGGTTCAGAGTCTTGGAAGGCTCCTTGCCAGTCAACTGACGTACTTTATCCTGTGCTGCGATCATACGGGTGGAACCACCTACCAATAATACTTTATCCAACTCAGAAGCAGAAATGCCTGCATCCTTTAATGCGTTCTGTACAGGAGCAGCAGTCAGATCTACCAGATCCTGTGTCAGCTGGTCAAACTTTGCTCTGGTCAGGTTCATATCCAAATGCTTTGGACCCTCTGCGGTAGCGGTAATAAATGGCAGGTTGATGTTTGTGGTGGTAGCAGAGGAAAGTTCCTTCTTTGCCTTCTCTGCTGCTTCCTTCAGACGCTGCATTGCCATCTTGTCATTGGACAAATCTACACCTTCTGCCTTTTTGAATTCCTCTAACATCCAGTTTACAACCTTCTGGTCGAAGTCATCACCACCTAAACGGTTATTACCGTTGGTTGCCAATACTTCGATGGCACCGTCACCGATCTCAATGATGGAAACATCGAATGTACCACCGCCTAAATCGTATACCATGATCTTCTGCTCATTTTCATTGTCCAGACCGTAAGCCAATGCAGCTGCGGTTGGCTCATTGATGATACGCTTTACATCCAGACCTGCGATCTTACCTGCATCCTTGGTTGCCTGACGCTGTGCATCATTGAAATATGCAGGAACAGTGATCACTGCCTCTGTTACCTTCTCACCCAGATAGCTTTCTGCATCTGCCTTTAACTTCTGTAAAATCATAGCGGAAATCTCCTGTGGAGAATACTTCTTGTCATCGATGGACACCTTGTAATCAGTTCCCATATGTCTCTTAATAGAAGAAATGGTTCTGTCTGCATTTGTAACAGCCTGACGCTTTGCCGGCTCACCTACCAGTCTTTCACCGGTCTTTGTAAATGCCACGATAGATGGTGTGGTTCTGATGCCCTCTGTATTTGCGATGACAACCGGCTTACCACCTTCCATAACTGCTACACAAGAGTTTGTTGTACCTAAATCAATACCAATAATCTTTCCCATTTTCTTTTCCTCCTAAATCATACAATCTATGGCGATTTTGCTCGCCGTCAAATCAAACAAATATGCTATATTTGGTAACGGTTCAGCAATCACACGATTGATCCGTTCCTGTATCTATGACAACACAACCGACATCTGCCAGACTGTGGTGTTTGCTAATTGGCAACCTGTACCATGGAATGTCTCACCACAGAGCCCTTATAAGTATATCCCTTCTGGAATTCCTGTGCCACTGTATTTTCCCCAAACTCCTCACTTTCCATATGCATCACTGCATTGTGCAGGTTTGGATCAAATTCCTTTCCAACTGCTTCGATGGGTTCTACCCCAATCTCTGTGAGTGCAGTCATGAGCTGTTTATATACTCGCTCCATTCCCTCTGCAAAGCCGGTTCCCTTTTCCTCTTCGGAAAGAGCGCCTAAACCTCTCTCAAAATTATCTACGATAGGGAGCATCTTCTCAATGACAGCCTTGGCACCAATCTCATACATGGCAGATTTTTCTTTCTCTGTTCTCTTACGATAGTTGTCAAACTCTGCCATGGTGCGCTTGACCTGATCGGTCAGTTGTGCAATCTGCTCATCCTTTTTGTCTTTCTTTTCCTTCTTTTTAAAGAAGCTCTTTTTCTCAGTGGAAGAAGCCTGCTCTCCCTCTTCCCCCGCTTCTTCAGAAGTGTCCTGCTCTATAGTGTCTTCTGCAGGTTCACAGTTTTGTGCAACTGCCTCTTCCTGTTCTGTATTTACAGATGCTTCTGCCTCTACAGATTCCTCTGCAACTGCTTCCTGCTCTAAATCCTTCTCTTCGAATTCTGCCACGGTACCTACCGCCTTTCTATCCTATTCTTTTTTATGATAAATCTGGTCTAACTGCTCCTTTAAAGTTTGCAGTGTACCCATGACTTTTTCATAATCCATACGCTTGGGACCTACAATTCCGATGGTACCCTGTAATCCGTCTCCCAGTTCATATCTGGCAGTGACGATACTGCAATCCTGCATCATCTGGTTAGATGTCTCATTGCCGATGTACACCTGAATCCCGGTAGAACCGCCGTCCAGACTGTTTAACAGATTCCCCAGCTCTTCCTTCTCCTCAAATGCGGAAATCAATTCTGTGGCAGTACCGCCACTGGTCAACTCCGGGTATTTAAAGATGTTGGTGGCTCCGCTGGTATATACCTGAGACTGTCCTGCCTCCGGCTTCATGGCTGTCGCCACAGCATCCATAACCACTTCTACCACTTCACTGTACTCCCCTGCCTGCTCCTTTAGTGCTGTGATGATGCCCAGTGTGATCTGCTCTAAAGAAAGACCACTGAGTGCATTATTCAGCAGCAAACTCAGCTGCAATACGGTCTCCGGCGTCAGTTCCACAGAAACTTCCGCCAGCGTATTCTTGATGATGTTCCCCTCTGCTACAATTACAATCAGTAGCTTCTGGGACTCCATCAGAGAAAGCTGGATGAATTTCAACTTGGTCTGGTGCAGTGTAGGACCGGAAATCATGGTAGCATAGTTGGTATTGGCTGCCAGAATCTTCGCCATCTGCCGAAGCATCAGCTCTACTCTGTCAACCCGCTCTACCATCACTTCCCTCATCTGAGAAATTTCTTTGTCCTTCTCCTCTAACGCCTGCCCCTGCTCCTCTAACAGTGTATTCACATACAGGCGATATCCCTGATCGGTGGGAATCCTCCCGGCCGAAGTATGAGGCTGTACGATCAGTCCCATCTCTTCCAGATCTGCCATCTCATTGCGAATAGTCGCAGAGCTAAGGTGCAAATCTGTATATTTGGAAATGGTTCGAGAGCCGACCGGTTCGCCGGTCTCTAAATAATTGCGAATGATCGCAGTCAGAATCTTCATCTTCCGACCATCCAGTTCCATCCGGCGCACCTCCATTTCGTCAGATTTGTTAGCACTCGTTTTGATGGAGTGCTAACATCTATTGATAAGATAGCACTTTGCCGAACATAAGTCAACCTTTTTTTCTAAAAAAAGAATAAACAAAATCTATCCTTTTTCGACAAATAAATGGGGTCAGTCCATCTGAATCATAAATTTCATGCCAGACTGGTCATCTGATGGTACAAATGTATACGTAATATGTAAAAACGCAAATACCTGACTAACAATATAAAGTCCCAATCCATTGGAATAAGGGTTATCTGTATTTCCAGAATAAAATGGTTTAAAAATTTGTTCTTGTACTTCTTTTGAAATTGGCTTACAGGTATTTTCAATGACCAATAATTTTCTTCCATCCATTTCCGACCCTTGTAAATAAATTCTTATATTTCCTTTTTCCGGTGTATAGTTTACTGCATTGGAAATGATGTTAGACAATGCTTTGGCAAACATATTCTTTTTTGTATATAAAACCAATTCATCTGGTAATTGTTCGATATATTCAATCTGCCGGAATTGTAAAATCACCCGATATTCTTTTGCAATATCTTTTACCTTTTCTACGACATTACATGCTGCCACCGTTTCCTGATATTCTTTTTTGGAAAGTGTCAAAGATTCTCTTACCAACTCTACTGCATGTTCCAAAAATTCCCTGCATTCTCCCAAATATTTTTTCTGATCTGTATGATAAGGCGGAATTTCATATAGAATACCATCAATCAAAGCCATTGCCGCCGCCAGTGGATTTTTCAATTCATGAGAAATCATTCTAAGAAACTCAATTTTTCTGTTTTCCAAATCTGAATATTTCTTGATTTCCACATTCAATTGATCGATGGTACCTTTTAATTCTTTATATAGATGATTGATGTCTTCACTTAACATGCCAATTTCATCCGGTACCGTCACTGGAATTTCTGCATCCGGTTCTAACTTAGACATTCTTCTCGTCATCTGGCTGATTTTTCGAATAGGTTTCACATAAAATAATGAAAAAAAGACTGCAAACAACAATGAAAACAAAATACAAATCACACAAGCAACCGGATATATCTGTACAATCACATGTTTTGCCTCTGACAATGGCTGCAACGGAATCCATACTTCCAATTCATAGATTGTTCCTTTTTTTTCATAGGAAGTCTCCAATAAAATCTGTTCCGGATTCTCTACTCCATCTACTTCTATAGAAATTTCAGCCTGCTCTGCCTCATTTTCCCAATCTGCGACAATGGCACTTTCCTGGTAATAATCATATAAAACATTTCGTTCCCCATCATACAGGGCAATGCTGATTTGGTTTTGCTGCGCAAACTCTGTGAAATATGCCACATCTTCTCCGAATGTATCTGCTGTTTCCACTTGTTGTATCACCTCTTCCATCTTCTCCCGATATTGCTGTTCTTTATACGCTCTGTAAAAAGCTGGCAACAGGCAATACAACAACGTGTATGCCAGAATCATCAACAATAATAACATGAGCAATGTCAGCGGAAATACCTTCCAAAATAATTTTTTTCTTTTCTTCATCTTATGACCACCGCCTCATTTCTTGAATTTTTAATTCATTTACAGTCGCAGACAACCCTTCTGTTTGATCTCTTTCTGATTCTGTCAACTTTTCAAGCGATATCCCACTCCTTTTACGGTTACAATTGCGTCTGCTCCCAGTTTGTGCCGGATATTTTTGATATGGGTATCAATCAAGCGGTCTTCCCCTATGTACTCATTTCCCCAAACGGCATCTAACATCCCGTCTCTTGTGACAGTTCTTCCATGATTCTCATACAAC
>JAFTGN010000104.1 GCA_017457865.1 Lachnospiraceae bacterium
CTCTGTTGCTCCCTGTCCTACGCTTAAATCTGACGTTACCGCTTCGACTCCAAGGACTCGGTACAGGCGGTTTGCTAGACCTTACCTGATAGGATTTTCCTACTGTATTGTTATCAGCTTACCAAGGCTTGCAGAAAAAAATCTTCCGCTCGCCATGGGAAATCAGCTATGCTGATTTCGCAGCTCGCACATATCCTTATCATACCACATCATCCACTTTCTTTGTCAGAAAGTTTAAAAAATCACAAAAAAGGAACAGCAATCCAAAAAACATTGGACTCACTGTTCCCTTCAAATATGCTCGCAAAAAGATTTCCAGATTGTTTCCAGTCTTTACAGTTCTACCGGCACCATAACACTGGTGTATGCGGGACGGATAATCTTCCCCTGTCCTACTAACTCTTCCAGTCTATGAGCACTCCAACCGGCAAGACGGGCAATTGCAAAAATAGGCGTATATAACTCTCTTGGGATTCCAAGCATCTCATATGCAAAGCCACTGTAAAAATCTACATTTGGGCTGACACCTTTGTAAATATGGCATTTCCGTGCAATGACTTCCGGTGCCAGTTTCTCAATCTGCTGATACAGCTTCATATCCCGTTGACGCCCTTTTTCTTCGGACAGTTGTTCCACATATGCCCGAAACAGCTTTTCTCTGGGATCGGAAAGAGAATACACGGCATGTCCCATACCATAAATCAAGCCGCTTTTGTCTCCCACCTGTTTATTCAGGATTTTCTCCAGATAAGCAGAAAGCTCTTCTTCATCTTCCCAGTCTTTTACATTGGCCCGAATGTCATCCATCATGGTCATCACTTTGATATTGGCACCACCGTGTCGAGGTCCTTTCAAAGAAGACATGGCAGCAGCCATAGTGGCATACGTATCAGAACCGGCAGATGTGACAACTCTCGTTGTAAAGGATGAATTGTTGCCCCCACCATGCTCCATATGGAGCATCAATGCGGTATCCAATGCCTTCGCTTCAATCTCTGAATAGTTTTTATCGGGTCGAAGCAGCATCAATATATTTTCTGCTGTGGATTTATCGGCTGCGGGCCGATGAATATACATACTTCCATCATTATTATAGTGGTTAGACGCATGATAACCATAGATGGCCAACATCGGCATCACCGCAATCAGCTGAATACATTGCCGAATGACATTATCAATTGCCAGACTCTGGACATTTTCATCATAAGATGCCATCGACAATATACTACGCGTAATGGAATTCATGATATCTGGAGAAGCCGCTTTCATGATGATATCTCTGGCAAAACGTTCCGGCAATGCTCTGGCATTCCCCAGTACCTGAATGAACTCCTCTGCCTGTTCCTCTGATGGCAATGTGCCAAATAACAACAAATAGGTCAGATGTTCATATCCATATACCGTATGTGCATATTTTTCAACCAAACCTTCCACATTGTAACCCCTGTACCAAAGCTGTCCTTCACAGGGAATTCGCTCTCCGTTGCTGGTATCAAAAGAAACAATTTTGGATATCTGTGTCAAACCTGCTACTACGCCTACTCCATTTACATCCCGTAAGCCTCTTTTCACATTATGATTTGGATATTCTGCCGGATCTATATAATCGTTTCTTCGACACATTTCTTCCTGCTGTATAGAATAGCTTTTCAAATCTAACAACTCATGCATAGGTATCACCCTCCTTTCCACTATCATAATGCAAAGCACCAGAAATTGCAAACAATTTTACACATGAAGCATTTTTTAAATCTTACTCTGCATCCAATGCCTTGCGGAACTGTGTTTCATACAACTCTGTATACGTGCCCCCAGCTTTCACTAACTCTGAATGAACACCCCGCTCTACGATCTGTCCGTCCTTTACCACCAGAATTTCATCTGCCGCAAGGATAGTAGACAAACGGTGGGCAATGAGAATACTGGTTCTGGAAGTGATGATAGGGTCGATGGCTTCCTGAATCTTGCTTTCTGATATGGAATCCAGAGAAGCGGTTGCTTCGTCAAAAATCAACAGTGCCGGATCCTTCAACAACACACGGGCAATGGAAATCCGCTGTTTTTCTCCACCGGACAGCTTCAGACCTCTGTTTCCTACCACTGCATCCAGCCCCTTTTCCTGCTTCTCAATAAAATCATAAATATTAGCCTTCTTGCAGGCTTCCACCAGCTCCTCCTCAGTGGCATCCGGCTTGGCATACAGCAGATTTTCCCGAATGGTACCATGGAACAGGTAGGTTTCCTGACTGACAATGCCGATATTGTCCCGCAAAAATTTCAGATCCAGTTTTCGCACATCTATACCATCAAAGGTCACCTGACCTTCTGACACATCATACAATCGTGGAATCAAATTGATCATCGTACTCTTACCGGAGCCGGATGGACCTACAAGGGCAATGCTGTGACCGCTTTCCAGCTGGAAGCTTACATCCTTTAGAATCTTCCGTTCCGCATCATAGGAAAATCCCACATGGCGAAACTCCACCCGCCCCTCTGCCTTGTCCGGAATGACGGCATCCTCTGCGTTCTGAATCTCAATGGGCATATCGAAATAAGCAAAGATTCTGGTAAACAACGCCATCGACCGAATCCACTCTACCTGAATGTTCAATAAAGAATTCACCGGTCCATACATCCTGCCAAGCAATGCCACCAATACGGTCACATCACCCACTGACAAGTCCGCATCATATCGCATCATCAGAATCCCACCTACCAGATACAAAAGCATCGGTCCCACACTGGAAAAAGTATTGATGATGACCGCACCCCACCGTCCTGCCATGCTCTCCCGAATGTTCAGACGGATCATCCGTTCATTTACATCCCTGTAACGACCATACTCATAGTCTTCCCTGCCAAACAGTTTGACTAACAACTGTCCGCTGACAGACAAGGTTTCATTTAAAATTCCATTGATTGCATCATTACACTCCTGGGCTTCTCTGGTCAGTGTCCATCTGGTCTTGCCTGCCCATCTGGTGGGAATGAGAAACAGAGGGATCACCATTGCCCCCACTGTAGCCAGGATCCAGTTTTCCCGGTACATGATGACCACTGCCGCCACTAATGTAATGGCATTGGACAGGATCGACGTAAAGGTGTTGGTGATGACACGTTCCACTCCTGCAATGTCGCTGGTCATACGGGTGATGATATCGCCCTGATTGTTAGATGTAAAAAAACTCTGGGACATCTGCTGCAAATGCCCAAACATCTTATTGCGCATGTCATATGTAATGTGCTGGGCAATCCAGTTGTTCAGATAACTCTCTGCCACACGAATCAGATTCGCCCCCAATGTCACGCCCAAAGACAGTAAAATCAGGGTAATCAGCATGTTTAAATTTCTGTCGATCAACCCCCAGTCGATAATCTGACCGGTCAATACCGATGGCAGCAGGCTCAATACGGAGGACAGCACAATACATCCCAGCACGATCACCATCTGCTTCCAGTAAGGCACCAAATACGAAAACACCCGCTTCAACAGGGCACCTGTCACCTTGGGACGATTTGCCTTCTCTTCTTCTGTCAAAAAGAATTTATTTACATTTCTTCCGTTTCCTGGCGGCATCTCATGCTCCTTTCTCTCATTTGCATCATCTGTTTAACAGCCACGCAAATCCTTTTGCCATCCGCAGTTCCGAATCCACAAAATGATTGCCCGGATTCCATTCCAATATACTTTCCTGTACTTCATTTGTTTCCATGAAAATTTCCTGCTGTTTACGGATGGCAGTCCCTACTCTGGCCATCACCTGATTTCTGGTCCGCTCTTCCCGATCTCCCAAGCTGAGATACACCAATGGGCTCTGCATGGTATGTGACCGGATGAAATCTTCCCAACCAGGAAACCAGACAGAGGGAGACACGCCTGCAATGCCGGCAAAGACATCTGTCTGGTATCCACTCCACAAAGCAAACAATCCGGACAGAGAATACCCGCCCAGATAACATTCTAACGTTTCATTGCTTCCATACCTTTTTTTCAGTTCCGGAATCAACGTCTCAATCACAAAAGTTAATGTCTCCTTTGCGCCACTTCCAAAGGGTTTTTTTCCAAAAACTGCCAGTGCCTGCCATGGAGACAGTTCCCGGTTCCAGTCTTTGATGAGAAAAGCCGCAAACAGAAACGAGGCATTCCCTGTCAATTCCTGAATCCGTTCTACTTCTCTGTCTAACACTTCCAGATCATGGGCATCTATGGCCTGAATCAGGCAGCGGGGAATCTGCTGCCCATTCCCGATCTTGTATAAAAAACAGTGCTTTTCGCCTATTATGAATTCTGTTCTCATGGATCATTTGTCCCTTCCTGCACATTCCTGTTCTTTCATTTGCCCAATTCCAAACACATATTTTTAAAGCATATATTTTGTTCCTCTGCCGGAACCAACTACTTTCACATAATTTTTCTTTACAATCGATTTCAGCAATCTTAGTGTTTTATCTTTTCTAAAACCTGACAGGTTTGAAATCTCACTGCTGGATAACTGCTTTCCGGAAGAAAAAATTTGATACACAATCTCTTCATCTGTAGTAAGGACAGGTTTTGCATCTGTCACCGGTAAAACCACTTTAATAGAATTTTCATACACTTCAAATACAGGTTTGATTGCGCATGAATGATACGCTTCATTGATTCTTCGAATTCCGGTACCAAACATTTCAATATAATGCAATCGGAAAAACACATTCCCCAGAACAGGATTGCGAAGCATTGAAATCTGCCCTTTTAAATACTCTTCTTTTGTCAGACCAGAAGGAAGCCCCCCCGGAGACATGATTTCAATCCTATCTCCATACATTGCAATTCGAATAGAAACATTGATATCCCATGTTCTGTGAATCAACGCATTTGCAACGGCCTCTCGAAAAGCCTTCTCTGGAATTAACTCAATCTGTTTCCGCTCAATGCCTTCAATTTTTTCATACTGGTAATACTTTTGGAATAAATAAACAGCACTATCATACTGCTTGAATACCGACACATGCTCCACGATCTCTCGATCTAATATTTCATCTATGCTCTTCCCAAAACGAGCAATATCAATCCCCGGAAAATCATTCTCATCTGCCAGCAAAGCTGCCGCTCTATTGAACCCATTCTGTTCTGTATAAAGATCAAGGGTTTTTAATATATCCTTTGTAATATGCGCTACTCCTAGAATAGCAGCAAATTTTTCCTCCAGTGTATCAAACTGTAAATTCTGCTTTTGATACTTTAACTTTTCATAATACTGATGACTACCTTCCAAAACCAAACGATTGAACTCAATCCGATCAATTTCTACTGTAGATGTATCATTTCTTTTATACGCCTTTGCCTTATACAAGTAGGGCTTATAGGCACCTTCATGTACAATCAATGTGACAACTTTGGTCCTGTCATTCACATCAAATGTAAAATCAGGTTTAGGACTGATATTGTCATTGATTTTATTCTCTATATCCAAACACGCTTGTTCTGGGTCTTTTAATCCTATTGCTTTTCCATCATCTGCAATACCAAATTTAATTTGCCCTTCTCCATAATTGGCAAATGCACTGACTGTTTTTAAAAATGTATTGGAAATCTCCGACTTGAATTCTAAATATTTGTTTTCCTTCATATCAAAGTATCCTCCCGAAATGTAACGGTTTATGAATACAAAAATTATAACATTGATCAGACGTAAATGCAACGCAAAATTTTACGTCGCATTTACGTCGGTTGCGTTTGATTGGGTTTTACACATAAGTGAACTGCTGTTCTTTCACTGTTTCCATTTATGTGTATTTTATCCTCTATTTTGGCAATACTGTTTGTAAAATGAAATATGTATATTCCGAAAGGACTTGTATGAAAATGAAAAAGAAGCCAAAGCATATTGGAATTATTCCAGATGGAAATCGACGCTGGGCTGTGGGACATGGAATGCAGAAACAGGACGGTTATGAACATGGTCTGCTGCCGGGACTTCAACTTCTGCATCAGGCAAAGGAAAACGGCATTCAAGAGCTTACGTATTATGGTTTCACCATGGATAACTGCAAGCGCCCCAAAGAGCAGTTCCAGGCATTTCAGTCTGCCTGCGTGAAGGCCGTGGAATTGTTGACCCAGGAAGGAGCAGACTTATTGGTAATCGGAGATTGTACTTCCAAATGTTTTCCCAAACAACTTTCTCCCTATACAACCAGAACACCCATCAATGGCGGCGGTATACGCATCAACTTTCTGGTAAACTATGGATGGCAATGGGATTTGTCTCATATGAAATTAGATGGGACTCCCTTTTCCTCTGATATTTCAAGAATTGATTTGATCGTACGTTGGGGCGGTATGAGAAGATTGTCCGGTTTTTTGCCAATCCAATCCGTATACTCAGATTTTTATGTGGTTGACAGCAATTGGCCGGATTATAAGGAAACAGACTTTATGGATGCACTGGAATGGTACGCAAAACAGGATGTCACATTAGGCGGGTAACAAGAGGATATCCTTTGTTTATTCCTATCCATTCCAGATTTCCAGTTGTTTCTTCATATATGTAGAAACATCCATTCCATAAGCCTGCTGCAAAATATCCGCCTGTAAAATCTGTGACTTGTTTCCGCAGGCAAGGATTTCCCCCTCTTTCATGACGATCAATTCATCTGCGATCTGCAGGGCCAGATTGATGTCATGAAACACTCCAATCAGGGTATTGCAGTGAAAGGTTCCATCGGGATACTGCCGCTCTCTGCCTGCCCAATCCTTTAAATACTGTGCCAGCTGGGATTGATATTTCAGATCCAGATGGTTGGTGGGCTCATCTAACAAAATGTAGGGCGTATCCTGGGCAAAAGTTCTGGCCAGAAACACTCTCTGGAGCTGACCACCGGATAATTCCCCTAATGTGGCTTCTTTTAACCCACTGAGTCCGGTCATCTCCAGACATTCTGCGACTCTCCTTCGGTCTGTCTCTGTAGGTCTGCCCAGAAAGCGGTTCAGTTTCAGATATCTGCCCAGCATGACCGTTTCCCACACACTGTAAGAAAAATATACATTAGAAAACTGGGTCATAAAGGCAATCTGACTGGACAGATTCCGCCGATTCATCCGGGCAAGCTCTGTATCCTCCAGACGGATGCTGCCTCTGTAGTGCAGGGTGCCTGCCAGCACCCGAAGCAGGGTAGACTTTCCGGAACCATTTTCCCCCAGAATGCAGACCGTTTGTCCTTCCTGAATTCCAAAGGTCAGGTTCTTTAACACATCTGTTTGATTTTCATTTCGAGGACTTCCATAGCCTGCAAATACCTGTTTCAACTGAATTCCCATGACTAGTTTCCCTTCTTTCCAAAATACAGCCACATGAAAAACGGTGCCCCAAACAGGGCGGTCACTGCCCCTACCGGAAGATCCTGTGGCGCAAGAATGGTTCGTGCCAGCAAATCTGCCAGACACATGCAGATCCCCCCTGCCAGAAAGGACATGGGGAGTACCAGACGATGGACCGAACCAAAGATTCTGCGCACCATGTGGGGTGCGATCAGATCAATAAAACCAATCGTGCCTGTAAAACAGACAGATACCCCTGTGAGAAATGCGGCAATGACAATCAACCGTTTCTTCACCCGAGGCGCATCCACCCCGATTGCCAACGCCTGCTCATCTCCAAAAGATAAAATGTCCAGTTCTCTGTGGTCACGCAGCAACAGAACCAGTCCCATCAGACACGCCGCTGCCAGAATACCCACATGGTACCACCGTTTTCCTGCAAAGGTTCCCATCTGCCAGGCCAGTAGCTGGTGCTCATGCTCCGATGCCAGCACCGACAGCATGGTCAGCACCGCATTGACGAACAATGACATGACCATTCCGAACAGCACAATGGTGTGATTCTTCACATTGCCGTCGATCCGTGCGGAAAAGGCAATGACAAACAACACCGTCAACAGTCCTCCTGCAAATCCAAACACAGGCAGGAGAAATACTCCCAGAAAGGGAATGGAAAGTTCTGTCACGGTCACAATGGCTGCCCCCAAAGAGGCCCCGGAAGAAACTCCCAGAGTATACGAAGAGGCAAGGGGATTTTGCAAAACAGACTGTATCACCGCACCGCTGGCCGATAGTGCGCCTCCGGCCAGAAATGCCAGAAACGCACGGGGCATACGAATGCTCCACATGATGGAGATCAGGGATGCTTCCACCGATTCCGGTTTGGCTGCGCCAAACAGCTTATGACCCAGAATCAAAACTTGTTCTTTGATAGGGATGGTCACACTGCCCACTGCAATGGAGACAGCCAGTGCAAACATACCTGCCAACACCGTCATCCCAATCTTGAATCCTGATTTTTTCATCTCTTTTATGCGGCAAATGGCAGTTCCATCTCACCAAAATACTCTGGATAGATCCACTGTGCCATTTCATACATGGCTTCTACCACATGCTGGTTTGGACGGTTGATGGCATCTCCATCCACTGCATACACTGCTTTCTCCTGCACAGCGGTTACAGCTTCCCAGCCTTCTGTGTTCAAGATCACATTCACTACATCAGGGGTATAGGTATCACCAGAAAGAATCACATCCGGATTGGCCGCTACTGCTGCTTCCTCTGTCAGTGCCGGCCACTGGTACTCTTCCTCCCCTGCCACATTGATGGCACCAATAGTAGTCAGCATTTCATCAATATATGTATTTGCGCCACAAGTATAAATCTGTGGATAATCTGGAGTAGGAGTAGACAACTCATACAGAACCGTCTTTTTCTCATCTTCCGGAATGTCTGCTGCAATGGCCTTGATTGCCTCGATGTTCTCTTCCATCTCCTCTACAATCTCTGCTGCTGCATCCTCTGCACCGATGCAGGCACCGATAAACAGGATATCTTCTTCAATCTCTGCAAGGGAGTTGCTGCTTGGGATATCTGCCACGCATACATCTACTGCCTTCACTGCTGCATAAACATCCTCTCCACCTGCGTAGCTCATGCCTGTGGTGAACACGATATCCGGTTCTAATGCCACGATCTGCTCATTGTCCGGGCTCATCATGTCAAACTGTGGGATATCTGCTGTCAGCTGATCCCCATAAGAATATCCGGAGTACGTATCGCATGCAATGATCTGATCACCATAACCCAGATCAATCAAAAGCTGTGTGGTAGATGGTGCCATAGAAATGATCTTTTCTACATGTTCCGGAACGGTAATGTCATTTCCGTTGCGATCCTTTGTTGGCACACCTGCGGCATCCTGCTCTTCTACAGACTCCGTTTCCACATCAGTCTCCTGACTCTCCGTTTCTGCTGCCTCAGATACCGTCTCTTTTGTGGTTTCCTGTGTCTCTGTTTCCTGAGCTGTCTGTGTTTCTGCCTTTGTTGTATCCGCTTCCTTTTCACCTGCTCCACAAGCGGTAAACATGGATGCTGCCATGACAGTTGCCAGTGTGAGACTCAACAGTTTCTTTTTCATCATTTTGTTCCTCCTGTGATGAATATGATACGGATTGACCTATTGCGTAAGGTCTCATCCCTGTGTATGGCTCTTTTTGATAACAACACTTGTCTGTCACATCACAGAACTTGTTGTTACACAAAAAAGCTGCCTATCCCTGTACAAACAGAAATAAACAGCCCAAATTCTTCCCACATGTTTTCGATATTTCCACACGAAAAAAGCCACACTCTCTGTAGCTTTAGACACGTTTCTCTGGTCACGAAGAATTTGCGCCTGCATTACAGGCAGGTGTCTGGCTGCGAGGCTGCTCCATAAACTCTTGTAACTGCTTCATATGGCAGTATGGCACAGTTACAAACTAACCTTTCGACCGTTCACATCGTCTGGTGGATGTCCTCTGACAGTAGCGGCACTGCTGAAGATTTTCACTTCATTCCCTTTTCATCGACCAAAGGCGAACGACCTGGTCGAACCTGTAACGAAGCTATCCTAACACAAAGCAGGGGAACGTGTCAAGTAAAGGAAAGACTGCAAACACACCCCTGACTTCCTTTCACTGGCATAAAATCCCAAAAGAAACCATATCCATATAACAGAAAACCGATGTAGGGAGAACTGATTTTGAATACCCGAAACATCCAATGGAAAAAACTGATCACCTGTATTGCCATCCCTCTTGCGGTTGGCAGCTTCTCTGCACTTCTCTCCCAAAATGGGATGGAAACCTTTGACACCATCCACAAACCGCCTCTGTCTCCACCGGGATGGCTGTTCCCCATCGTCTGGACCATCCTGTATACGCTGATGGGTATTGCCTCCTATCTGGTATTGACTGCAGAACAGGCATCCGAACAATCCAAAGACCGGGCATTGACTGTATACGGATTGCAGCTTGCTTTCAACTTCGGATGGTCTCTGATTTTCTTCAATCTGGAAGCCTATTTGTTTGCATTCATCTGGCTTGTGGTGCTTTGGCTGTTGATTTTGAAAACAACCTCCTTGTTTGGTCAGATCTCCAAAACAGCCGGATATCTGATGATTCCGTATCTGCTGTGGGTGACATTTGCAGGATATTTGAATCTCGCCATCTATTTTTTGAATTAAATAGCAGAAACACTTGTAAATCAATCTTTTGCTTAAAATGATATTTTATTCAGTATTCCAAGATTTTTTACAGATTTTCATTCTTCAGTGCATCAATGGGGTTTTCCTGACGAATCTTCGCCGTTGCATACCACATAGTCAGGCACACCACTACCAATACGCTGCCGATGGCGATGACCGGAGGATATAGTGGAATATAAAATGCTGTATCATAGGCAACATCTGTCATCCGGTATATGAGATAGGTGGCGCCAACTGATGCCGGGAGTCCCCACAGGACTCCTTTCCATCCGAAAATAAGGCATTCATACTGCATCATCCTCCGGAAATCCCGATCAGACAGACCGATGGATTGCAGTATGGCAAACTCCCTGCGTCTCCTGATACATACCCACAACCGTATAGGTTTTGGCAGTTCCTTCTGCAATATATTCTGGCACTTGTGTGTCGTAAGGCATCTGTGCACTGCATTCTACGCCCTCTGCCATACGTTTTCCCACGTCTAATGTCAGGGTATCCCCTATCTGATAGGATACACCCCCATTTGACTGTAAATGTGTGGGAAGAATGATCTCATTCTCATGTTCCGGCATACGGCCACTTTCCAGCCGTACCGAAACCAGATCTGAAAAATGATCGCTTATAGATACAATCAGAAGATACGGCTTATATTCATTTTCACTTCCAATCTCTGCCCAGCCAATCTGCTGCCAGTAGGCTACACGATCCACTTCATCTTCCTTTGAAAGATCATGCAGCTGACTTGACGTCACCCCAACGGAACTGCCCTGCCAGTTGCCAGAAGATTCCACCGCTACACTGATCAGAAACTGTAAGCCGCTGTAGATGCCCTCCATTACTACGGTGAAAAGTGCCATAGACAGGATAATACCTACGACTGTAACCAGTGTCCTGGTACGGTTTGCTTTCAAAGACTGTCTTGTGAATTTGTGAAATACATTGCCCCCAAAACCATATTCACTTGCACGATGCACATTCTTCCTCATTTCGATTCAAAAACTCCTTCGGTTTATATGGCTTTAGTATAGCAGGGGAAAGTGACAGTTTGAAGTTGGAACAAAACATAAATGCCGTGGAAGTTTAGAATTTTATCTCTTTTCTTAGATGTTACTTATATAAACCGTGTTCCTTGAAATACCTTGCTTCTTCAATATCCCCTTTTCAACCATTTTACGAAGAATAATCTGTGCTCTTCTTTTTTTTACATTGACTAATTCCATCAACTCTCTTGACGTAATAGAACCGTTCTCTATCACACAATTCAATATTTTTTCTTCTTGCGCACTTAAACACAGTTTTTGCGCACTTTGAGCGCATTTTGAACGTACTCTCCGGCACTTCTCCGACATTATTTTGCACCATGACCGTCGAACGATACAGATTAACCCTCAGTGCCACTTCCATATCCATAAACTCTGGCTCTTGTAATCCGTATTCCTCCATCTCACGAATCAGTCTTGGAATACCGGTTCCCCAGCCTTCAATCAGATTCATATAGGAAAAAGCATGCGCTAATGCACGATTTCTTATCTGCGAATAACCTTCTTTCATCCGCTCTATGGTTACTCCCGGCAGTAAACCACCCGGTGATGTAATTTCCAATCGCTCATCATAAACAGCAACCTGAATATGAGATGGCTGTAGGAAGCTGCAATTCATAACTGCATTGATAATCAACTCTCTGATGCTTTCCGGTGGCAGTTCATAGATATCCTTGCGATATATCCCCTCGATCTTCGCCCCCAAACGAATGTTACGAAGTACGAATTGAAACGCATCCTCCACCTGTTGCCAAAGTGGTCCTTCATAATCTCGCTTGTCTAAAAACACTGCACGAGTATTGCCTTTGAACATACCACACTGAATTCGTGACAAAAATACATCCTTGCCAGTTAAAAATACATAAGCATTGTGGGATGAATGCTGCCATCATCCGCTTCAGCGAGAATCCCCCAATTCAGGAGCACATTTTTGGTCACTGTTTTTACAGCCTGACGCTGCACATCATTTTTACAATTGGCAATGGCCACTTCTCTCATATCCGCACAGAGTTTATTTATCTCGACATCGCTGATTGTCATGTCTGCTTTGATGACAGAATCAAAAGAGCGACCTTCACTTGTGTAATATAGTTCCTTAATGCTGTCACGGTCGGCCTGCCTGCTAGTACCAGATACCCTGATATAGGTACCCTTATCCAAACCATCCGTCTTGATATAATATGGTCTTTGTTTTCCTGCGCTGATTTCCGCAATAATAATGGTTTTTCCATTTACTGTCTGGGGATAAACATCCGGCACAATCACAGGCTCGCAGCTATCTGATATGGCATTCGTGATTGCGTCCATCTCCTGAAAGACGATATCTTTCGGTACACCAACTACCGTTCTTGTTTTGTCTTCTATCCCAAAAACAATATATCCACCTGTTGCATTGGCGAAGGCCACTACTGACTTCATATATTTGATGCTCTTTTCAGGACGACTCACCTTGTATTCTACGTTCTTTGATTCACCTGAAAGTAATTCTTCTATATTCATGCAAACCTCCTCCAATACTAAAAGACAACCAATGTCCCATTACTTAAACCGCAAATGCACTATAGAATCCCCATTGTCTCAAGCTTCTTTACAGTCTCTTTTGCATTTTTATGTAAGATACCAGTCCCTCCATCATTTTCCCATGCTTTTATGTTTTCAGAAAAATCATCTATCAATACACATTCCGGTCCTGTACAATAATTTTTCTTTTCTTCTTTGTACACAACATTTACTTTTATATCCGGTGTCAGTACCCTATGTACCCAACTGATTTTATCTTCCCCTGCTGTGGCAATGCCTCGCTTCGCCTTTGGAATTCCAGTCAGAATCTCACACTGATCACCATACTTGTGATATAATGCCCAAAACATATCCAGTGCACCGGGCATGGGTGCAAGTTGATCATAAAAATGACTGATTTGCCGGATTGCCTCCCACATTTGATTATCTTGTGCCTCGTCTACTGTTTCCTGATTCCGACGGGGAATCCCACAAAGTTCTTCCACTCCCCGATCAAAGTCTGCCAGTACGCCATCCATATCAAAATAAATTTTCTTCACCATCATTTCCTCCTAATTTGTAGTTTCCATGCCATCCGTAATCTCCGTCCACCAGTCCGTTCCGGCAAATTTATGGGCATATATGGTAAAGTTTTCGAGCACCTTTCCGTTTTCCAGCACATATTCTTGCGGATTCTTTTTCAGATAATCCCTGTATTGTACAAGCTCTATGTAGTTTGGATAACTTAAGAGAACATATACCACAGACTGATTCTCATCATCGATCAGCGCATACTCATATACATAGTCATATCCGTCACTGGCAATATATGCGGGATACTGATACATACTTTCATCGTACCTGATTTCCTTTACTACTTTCTCATTCCGATACTCCATTTCACAGGTAATGCCTGATAAACGCTGTACTTCTGAATCAAAAGTCTCCTCATCATAGTCTGCCTTCAGGAAAAAGTAACCATCTGAATCAAATAACCCGGTCTTTACACAAGACACAAATTCCGCGTTTTGCATCCTTTCCGTGGTATCCGGAAACGTCATAAAAATAGAATCCATATCTCCGCTGTACGCTTGAATCAGGGCCTGCTTATCGTAATTTTCGATTCCCACAATTTTCTGGAAAGGCTGCACATAATCTAAAAGTGCGACACCGATTACCAGAATGACATTGAACATAAATCTAAGACTCAGAACCAGCAACAAGATCGTTGCCACCTGTATCCCTCTGACAAAACCTTTCTTTTGTACCAACTTTCCGAGCATTCCATTGGTGTAAAGTGTTGCGATTGCCATTGCCAGCAACGCTGCAAAAGATGCCACAATCGCTCCACTGGCAATCAGACCAGGCTCATACCGGATGCATTGCAGAATGATTGCCAATGTCATCAATACCACGCCTAAAAAACTGATGACACGAACCCATTTTAAAAGTTTACTCTTTTCTGCTCCTGCATAACCCGCAACTCTATTAGCTACATCTTTTGATTCTTCATCCATTTTCTCGTTTTTTCGCTCTCCTTCTATGATTTCCCTCACATCCACATCATAGAACTCTGCAATCTCCACAAGCATGGAAACATCCGGCATATTGCTTCCGGTCTCCCAACGGGATATGGTTCTTGTGCTGACATGAAAGTTTTCCGCCAACTGCTCCTGGGTCAGTCCCTTTTCGTTTCTTAACTGTTTCAGAAATGCTCCAATTTTTTTCTGATCCATATGTTACCCCCTTTCGCATATCAGCCTAAAATCATTTTTCGGAAAAAAACACGACACAAAACGAGAAATGCCGGATTTTCTGACCGGACAAGTCGTGTCCGGTGGGTTTTGGTTCTATTGGGCGTCTGATTCTCCGTCATAATATGCCACACGATCCTTTTTCTTCCAGGTTCCATTGACAGAGTCACTCCATATGCCGACCTTCCCAGAATCCGGATAGACGGCAACGTCCACATCTCCGATCGTATCCACATCCAAATAAACAAGCGGTTCTGTTTTGGAAGTATTTGTCAATTTATGAGCCCCATGCTCCCCCGCTGGAAAGAAAAGCACATCTCCTCCCTTCACATCCCGGGTTCCATCAGGTGTCTTTACAATGCCTGTGCTTTTGCCAGCTTCCACCCATCCTTTATTTCTTTACATCTGTTCTTTATCGCACATTTCCTACACCTGGGAAGATGCCCAGGATGCAACTGTCTTTTCGGAGTGGGAAGCGTCTGCACCATGAATCGCCAGGCCTTTGCCAAAGGTCGCTCCTGTGCAGATATTCTTCAGGTCACGCTCACAGGAACCCAGTCCAGACCCCTCATGTGTCATCAGTGCCATCACCTTTTTGCCTTTCCATTCCAACCTTTCAAGCTGTGTAAAAACAGCCATGGGAAATGTCCCCCACCAACAGGGACCACAGACGAATACATTGTCATATTCCTCAATACTGTCCAGATACTTCTGAAGCTCTGGCCTAGCCTTCTGTCGAAGCTCTACCTTTGCTTCCTCAGTACAGGTCATATAGTCTGCGCTGTATGCCTTCACGGTCTCCACTTGGAACAACTCCCCACCGACAGCCTTCTGGATATACTCGGCACAGAGTTCCGTGTTCCCCTTTGCCAGTGACTTGATCCTGCCGTTCACATAGTTCTCACCCTTTCTCGAATAATAAATGATCAGATTCTTTGCCATCTCACTCATCCTCCTTATCACATCTACGAAACAGTAAACTGCTTCTTATTAGTTCTATTATAAAACTTTCCCACAGATGAATCAATCCGAAATCATATCGCCCCAAAGAAAGCGTCTTTGCTTACGCCTTCCATCGGCATCACTCCAGTTGAAACTGCATCACAACCGGATTGTGATCCGAGTAGGTGAAATTTCACATAATTTCTTCCTTTATCAAGTCAATCTTGCTTTGATCCTGCTTATTTTTTACATCTTTTCGATAGCTGTCTTTTAATGACGCTTCATATACTTTCAGATAGTCAGGAAGTTCTAAAAGGAGATATCTGACACCATGATCAGCAACTTCTGGAATCCTGGAAATATCTATGCCTGCAAATGGCATCAACCCCTCAATATCTGCAAAAGCAATGCAAATATCATCTTTCCTAAACTCGTGTTCCTCTTCATCAACAAGCAAATATCCCTCGTTCTCCATCAAATGCTTGAGTTTATCCCAGTCTGTTTTTAAAAATCTTTCAGAAATCAATACGTCAATATCATCCGCATTTAAGCTTCTCTTAAGCCGTCTTTCCAATCCCAAAGAACCAAAGAGTAATGGTATCACCAACAGTTCTTCATTGATAATACCTGCTATATGTAAAAACTCTGAATATTTCATCTTCTTCCTCCAACGTTTGGTCCATTACAATATTCTCCCATATTTGCCCTCTATTCATCCCTTGATCCTCAACTGCAAAATTATATTTCGCAGTGCTTCACTGCCTTCTTTGTCTTGGATGCTAGTCTCTTACAATCTTTCCGTCCTGAAAGAGAAAATTCCGCATCTGTCTCCCTTGCAGCATCTCTGCCGGAAAGACATCCTCCATCCGGACGATATCCTCTGCTGACAGTTCAACAGTTAAGGCATCAATAGAATCCTGCAAGTGCTCTTTTCTCGTTGTTCCGATCAGGATGCTCATGTCAGGGTTCTTGGCATACACTAGGCCTGCGTCAAATTCTCTACCGTCGTATTCTTTTCCCTTGTTTACTGCTCTCATTAGAAACTTGCACTGCCAGGCGTACAAACAAGACCTGAAAGTATCCGAAAACACCTACAGGTCTTGAAATCAATTCAATATATTGAATATTTGTAACTATTCAGGAGCCACTATTCTGCGAAGGTTTTGCGAAGCAAAATCCTGAGTTTTGCAGGCAAAAATCCCATCGACAGAGTCGATTTGGAATGGATTTTTGCCCGTAACTGTGAGGGTACTGAACAGTTA
>JAFTGN010000008.1 GCA_017457865.1 Lachnospiraceae bacterium
CAGTGAAGACTGGGTACAGTTTCTGGATGAACTCAGTGAATTTACCTGTGTGATTTTTGTGGAGACAGAGGTGGACAAGCGCAACCGACTGTATAAAAAGGTCAATACCATGGGATATGCTGCCTGCCTGAACAGACAGGATGAAACCCAGTTGAAAAAGTGGGTGCTTGGCGTACTGCGGCAGCAGCATGTGCAGATTACCAGAGAGGCACTGGATCAGTTGCTGAACCGAACCGGTACGGATATGGAATATATAAAAAACGAACTGGATAAGTTAATCTCTTATTGTGCCGGGCGAGAAGGGATCACCGGGGCAGATGTGGAGGCCATCTGTTCGGAGCGGTTGGAAAACCGCATTTTCCAGATGATTGAGTCTATGGCAGCCGGAAAAGAGACGGAAGCCCTGTCTCTTTACTATGATTTACTGGCCCTGCGGGAACCGTCTATGCGCATCCTGTATCTGATCGGCAGACAGATGAACCAGCTTCGTCTGGTACGGGAATTGTCAGTCGGTGGAAACAATAAAGACCAGATTGCATCGGCATTGAAACTAAAACCATTTATCGCCGGAAAGCTGATGAACCAGGCAAGAGCCTTTCAGGTGACACAGCTGAAACGGTATGTGGCATTGTGTGTGGAGACGGAAGAGGCAGTGAAGACTGGTCAAATGGGAGAGAAACTGGCAGTGGAGACTGTATTGATTCAGATTGCCAGAAGAAAGTAGAATGAGGAAGTCACAGGGAACGATGGTTCCTTTGTGTCAGGTTCCATCCTGCCGGTGGCACTTTTTGGTGACAGAAATAATAAGAGATGTCGGTGGGTTAATCCGACATCTCTTTTAAAACTAATTGCTAGAATAAATTAAGCCATCTTGTTGACAGCAGCAGCCAGACGAGCTACCTTTCTGGAAGCGTTGTTCTTATGATAAACGCCCTTGCTGCAAGCTTTATCGATCTCAGAAGTAGCAGCAACTAAAGCAGCCTGTGCAGCAACCTGATCGCCGGAAGCGATTGCAGCGTGTACCTTCTTGATGTAAGTCTTTACCTTAGACTTGATCGCCTTATTTCTTGCAGTCTTGGTTTCGATAACTAAAATTCTCTTCTTCGCAGATTTAATGTTTGCCATGTGGCACCTCCAAAAAATAATTATGAAACCACTCCTGAGGAGAGAGTATACTCATTGGTGATTTTTCTTCTGTACATCAAGCCGGAGACACGGACAACTGATGTACACATACTCATTTAGTATAGCCTGTCTGTCAGTACCTGTCAACTGTTTTTTCAGAAGAAATACATAAAAATTTGTCTATGACACAAGATAAAAAAGAAGTGGATTTTGAAGTGGAGAAAATAGAAAGCGAGGAAGAAAAGGTGACACGATCAGAGCAGGGATGGATGCATACAGACCTGGCAGTAGAACTGCGGGAGAGTTTTTCGGGAGATGGAGGAGAGATTCCCGGTGTGGCAGTAGAAGAAATGACACTTTCAGAGGCAGAATTGAAACTGACCAGAGTGGAAATTCTGGATGAGAGAGGTGCACAAATTATGGGAAAGCCCATCGGTACCTATCTGACATTGGAAGGAGATTTTGGAAATTATGAAGAAGCCTGCATAGAGGAACTGGCACGGGCAATAGGAGAATTGCTGCCGGAAGAGGCAGTCCATATTTTGACAGTGGGGCTTGGAAATGCAGAGCTGACGGCGGATAGTCTAGGACCCATTGCCATTTCTCATGTATGGATCAACGGGCATTTGGCAGAGGTGGGAGGTCTATGTGGTCTGGCACCAGGGGTCATGTCCCAGACCGGTATGGAAACAGCAACCATTATCAAAGGTGTGGTAGAAGAGGAGCACCCTCAGGCAGTGATTGTCATCGATGCACTGGCAGCACGGGATGTGAGCCGACTGGGACGCACCATACAGTTGACAGACACCGGTATTCATCCAGGCTCGGGTGTGGGAAATCACCGGGCAGGAATCGACAAAGATACGATGGGGGCACCAGTAATTGCCATAGGTGTGCCTACGGTAATCAGTGCTTCTGTGATTGCAGAAAATACCTTTCGGGCAGTACAGGAAGGATTGTCGGCACAGACGGAACTGGCAGAAGCTGCTCATATGTTGAGTAGTATTTCGCCGGAACAAAAGTATAAACTATTACAGGAACAGCTGGATGTCCATCTGCGCAGTTTGCTGGTGACACCAAAGGACATTGATGAGACAGTCATCCGTTTGGGAAAATTTGTAGCAGCCGGCATTAATCTGGCAGTGAATGATCGGATTACATGGGAGGAAGGACATATTTCGGACAAAAGCCGCATATAGTGTTTGTAAAGCAGGACAGGGGAGAGGCCATTGTCTGTGTGGGAAAGGCGGCAGAACAGTATGAAGGTAGGGGAGCGTTTCTTTCAGGTTGCAGTGAGTGTGCTGATTGGATTTTTGGCAGTGTACAGTGGCTGCCTCATATGGTCTTCTGTTACGGGAAGCACAGTTGGATGGGTGGACAAGCTACAGGGAAGAATCGTAGAAAATTGCCTGTCTGTCACTGGTTCTGATGGGAGAACGCAGGGCGTACAATCGAAACAGGAACCCCTGTCCTGGAAGGAAGAGGTATGGCAACTGGCTTGTCATGCATTAAACTGGCCGATTGTATTAACAGAAGAGGAACACACCGCTTCGACATTACCGGGGCAAGAGGGAGCAGACATGGAAAAGGAAGCCGCTTCCGCACTGGCAAAACAGGAAGTGCAAGGGGAAAATACAGGTGGGACAGCAGAAGGAATACGCCCACAGATTGAGGCAGTGACAGAGGAAGAAACTGTTCAGGCAGAAGTAGATGATGTGGATTCGGAATCGTCTATGGAAGCGGAAGGACAGGAGCCGGTTTCTGTGGAAGCCGCTGCACCGGTTGCCGCCAGCACAGGACCAGTCTTGCTGCCGGTAGAAACCCAGGTTCGGCCGGAGATCGCTGCTTTGCCTGCCATTGCCGATTTGGATATGGGACAGATGCTAGATTTTTCTTATTTATTAGAACGGCTGTATGTGGTCAATGCCGGATGCAGTGTGACACCAGAGGTGCTGGATCCCAAAACACTCCTTTCCAAAAATCTAACCATCACTCATAGTCAAGAAGGCTATGATATTTTGATTTATCATACCCACAGTCAGGAAGCATTTGCAGATTCTGTGCCGGGAGATGTGGCACATACGGTAGTTGGACTTGGAAATTATCTGACTTCTTTATTGGAAGAAAAAGGCTATCGTGTCCTCCATTGTACGGATGTATTTGATATGGAAAATGGAGTGCTGGAGCGGGATCATGCATATGATCGAGCCCTTCCGGTATTGGAACAGATATTGGCAGAAAATCCATCCATTCAGGTAGTCATCGATCTGCACCGGGATGGTGTGGCGGAGCAAGTTCATCTGGTGACCGATGTGAATGGTGCTCCCACTGCCAGAATCATGTTTTTCAATGGAATGTGCCGGGATGATACAGGAGAACGGACGGATGTGACCAATCCCTATAGAGAAGACAATCTGGCATTTAGTCTCCAGTCTGCATTGCAGTTGGAAGCAGCCTATCCGGGAATGCTCCGGGTCATTTATCTGAAGCAAAGCAGGTATAACCAACATCTTTGCTCCAGAAGTATGCTGGTGGAAATTGGTGCCCAGACCAATTCTGTAGATGAAGTGTATCGTGCTATACCAGTAGTAGCAGAAACATTAGAAAAGGTGTTGCAATGAGAAAAGAATTCTGCGAACGCAGAATTCTCGCGCCGAGCGCGGTTGCGCATGCAACTCTTTCTCTTTCGTGCAGGTCGCATCCTCATGGGTCGCACTTTTTTGGTGACAGAATTTTTCTGTTACTTAATAGGAATTTTCTATTACATGAAAAAAGGGCTGTCGATTTTGCGACAGCCCAGCTGTTTGAAACAGATTTCAAAATTGGCACTCTAAAAGGAGAGCCTTTTTGTTGTGTTGAAAAAGAATCATTCCATATCTAACAATCGTAGAACAGCAGGCTGCATGTCCGGATGACTGCGAAACTGGTGAATCAATGTCTCTTCTTTTGACGTGACTTCGATGGTAATGGTAGAGTCTGAATCTACATCCCATTTTTGACGATAACCAAACTCCCCTAAAATGTCGGAAATTCCATATAGCTTGCAGAGATACATGAGCATATCTGCAGTAGGCTGCGCCTGACCGGACTCCCAGCCATAAATGGTCTTTTCGGCAGCGGTATAACCGCCGTTTGACAACTGGTCTGAAACATCTTTTACGGAATAATGGTTCAGCTTTCGATAATATTTTAAAACTCTGGAAATGTTCGGGTTCTGCATAGTTTCACCTCTCCTGTAAATAGTAAAGCACTTTTTTGACCATGTCAATCATCAAAAATGAATTCTTGTAAACACAGAAAAATACCTTGAAATATAAGAATAATATTGTTATAATGTAATCATTGAGGCACTTTGTATACAGGCGCGAAGATTACCTGTAATGCGAATCCGCTTTGCAAGCAGGCAGCAGCCTGATAAGGTGGGAGGTCAGATGAGAATGCAGGTAGAGCACAATGTTTTATGTTATATACAGTCAGAACAGATTGATATTACGCTTCTGGCACAGCAAACACATATCAACATAGAACGACTGGACGGAACCAAGAGGCAGGAGTGGACAGCAGAAGAATTTTTACGGATCTGTGACTGGCTGGGGGTAGATCCTTGGCAGTTTTACATAGAATACGTGGAATGATCAGGCGATGATACAGTATAGTTGCAGACATTGCGGGATGTTACATGGGAAAGGTATTGACCGTTCACAGAACATAAAAAGCAAGCAGTATAGTAGGACAGAACCGAAAAGAAGGGAACGTATGACACAATCAAAAATCATATTTAAGATAAAAGGATATGAAAATTTTACTGTCCGGGAAGGGTGGTTGCAAAAGGGCATACGTGCTGTACAGTCAGATCCCTTTGTTTTTGCGGAACATGCAGGAGCAGATGCGCTGGGCGTGGGGATCAATATGGCAAAATCCATCCGATATTGGTTGAAAGCATTTCAACTGACCACAGAATTGCCAAGAAAAGGTATGATGTTGACCGACTTTGGAAATTTGTTGTTTCAAAAAGATCCTTATATGGAACTTCCTGCTACTTTGTGGTTGTTACACAGCATGCTGGTGCGGAATCGGGAACTGGCGACATCCTGGTATTTGTTTTTTAATTGTATGCAGGCGAATCAAATGGAACAGGAGGAAGCAGAAGAGGCATTGCTGTATGAGATGGGGCGTTACACACAGGGGCAGGTATTTTCGAGCAAGACAGTAAAAGATGATTGCAGTGCCATTTTGCATATGTATGTGGGCGGTAAGGAACGGGAATATGGTTCAAAGGATGAGGAAAGAAGCCCTTTTGTAGACCTGGGACTGATGGAGTTGGAAGGAAAACGGATTGCATGTAATGCTCCATCCGTAGAGATACTTCCTGTGTTAGCGGTGTATGATGTATTGCTTAGGCAGGCAGAGGGAACCAATCATCTGTTATTGGATCAGGCAATGGAGGGCATCAATAGTCCGGGGAAATTATTTTTTATGAATCGGGTCATGTTATATGATTACCTGTTGACTATGCAAAATCGTCAGCTGCTTACCATCAACCGTACAGCAGGATTGGATATGATTTATTTTCCAACAGTGGTGACAAAGAAAATGGAGCAGATTTTTTTACAGATGATATACGATAGGTAAAATTAGAACTGCAAAAAACTGATCTATAAATATAAATCGTACTGAACAGATGAAAAGATACGCCTTGATTGGGGCTATATAGAAATTATGTAACCATTCAGGAGCTACTATTCCGCGAAGGTTTTGCGAAGCAAAATCCTGAGTTACAAAATTATCAATAAGTGGGGATTATGCTGTAGTTCCAGAACGTTCTTTGGTGCGATATAATACGCTTCCTCTTCGTATCTACGTTTTGCTATTTCCTTATCCTGGTGTGGATCTTATCGAACTGAATGAGGGTGTCTTCATTTATCCAAAAGCAATCTAGAGTGTAAAAAAGGAACACAAAAGATATTGTTATGAAAATAATTTGATATTTTTGGAAAAAATACAATTACAACTCGTTATTTTTATGCTATACTAAGCCTGAAACTGATTGACTTTCTGCTCGCCCCAGAAAGCAAGCAGTTTTAATAGGCATTTGCAGAAATGCAGATGCCTATTGAAAAAAGCTTGTAATCCGACAGGTGTAAGATATGAGAGGTGCCTATGCAAAGAAAATGGATGAGATTGACAGCGGCAGTGCTAACGGTGACTATGCTGATGAGATGCCAGAAAGAAAATTCAACAGAAGTTGCAGTGGACAATACAAATCGTACCTATTATGAGGTATTTGTGTACAGTTTTTATGATAGTGATGGCGATGGGATTGGAGATTTGAAGGGACTGAC
The DNA here is from genome assembly GCA_017457865.1 of Lachnospiraceae bacterium. GTDB lineage: Bacteria > Bacillota > Clostridia > Lachnospirales > Lachnospiraceae > UBA2942. The sequence continues at coordinate 6,468 of JAFTGN010000008.1, forward strand.
GGAAAAGCTAGATTATATCAATGATGGGAAGGCATCTACAGATACAGATTTGGGTTGTAATGGATTGTGGTTGATGCCGATCATGCCATCCACCACCTATCACAAATATGATGTGACCGATTACAAGGATATTGATCCGGAATATGGCACATTGGAGGATTTTCAGGCATTGGTGGATGCCTGTCATGAAAGAGGAATCAATGTGATCATTGATTTGGTGATGAATCATTCCTCATCTAAACACCCTTGGTTTCAGGAAGCATGTGAATATATGCAGAGCTTAGGTGAAGGAGAAGAACCGGATGCAACTGTATGCCCATATGTGGACTATTACAATTTTACCAAAGAAAAGAAGGGCGGTTATGTGCAGATACCGGATACAGACTGGTACTATGAAGCACAGTTTTGGAGTGAGATGCCGGATCTAAATCTGTACAGTGATGCAGTACGGGAAGAATTTGCAGATATTACGGCATTTTGGCTGGATTTGGGAGTAGATGGATTTCGTCTGGATGCGGCAAAAGAATACGTATCAGACAATGTCACTGCCAATGTGGAAATTTTGACATGGTTCAATGACATGGTGAAGACCCAAAAAGAAGATGCCTATATTGTAGCGGAAGTATGGACGGATATCAATACATATGGGAAGTACTATGAAAGTGGCATTAACAGTTGTTTTGATTTTGCTTTTGCAGGCAATACAGGTATCATTGCAACAGTAGTGAATCAAGCAAAGCCTGCCAGTGCTTATGGCAATGCGCTGGTGAACATGCAGGAGATCATTGGGGAATATTCGGATGAATATGCAGATGCCCCATTTTATACCAATCATGATCTGGCAAGAGGTGCCGGTTATTATGCAGGAAACAATGGGGAAAGTCAGGCGAAGATTGCCCAGACCATGAATTTGCTGATGTCAGGTGATGCATTTTTGTACTATGGTGAGGAATTGGGTATGAAAGGCTCCGGTAAGGATGAGAACAAGCGTGCCCCTATGTACTGGAGTGAAGATCCGGACGAGAAAGGAATGTGCAATGGTCCAGCAGACATGGACAGCATTAAGATGAAATATGGTAGTCTGGAAACCCAGAAGGAAGATGCCCATTCCATTTATAATTATGTGAAAAAGGTCATTTGGATACGCAATCACTATGAGGCCATTTCCAGAGGAACTGTGACCACAGAAAATGAACTGTCAGGTGAGGATATCTGTGTCATTCGAAAGACTGGTACGGAGGACGAGATAGTGCTGGCGTTTAATATTTCGGATCAGTTCCAGACGGTAGATGTATCCGCATTACAGGTGAATGACATTTTGGTGGGAGAAAAGCAGCTGGCAGAGCAGATTTTGGTGGGAGAGGATCAAGCTTCCATCAAGGATGGTAGATTGGAACTGCCTCCATATGGAGTGGTGGTTTTAAAATGATAACAAGCTAAAAATGAAAAACATTATATCAAAACAGGATATAAAGGGTGTTGGTTTGGATACCAGCACTCTTTTTCTGTGTGTTTTTTTTGTGTTTTTCTCTGTTTTGTTTTGCAGAATTCATTGGGAACTACTTTACGAACAGTTGAATTTGCGCTAAAATAAAAGGACAAAATGAAACATGGGCAAAGTATAGAGGGATTCAGGTGAAGGAACGAATTATACAAATCGCAAAGGGTGATATCACAAATGGAGAGATTGCCTTTCAGGTAATGCCAAAGCAGCTGACTGGAACACTTCCGGAAGGTGGCAAGGTACGAAAAGAACTGGAAATACGAACACTTACCAGCAAGCCGGTCAATGGGGTTGCTTATTCAGATTGCCCAAATGTACGAATCAAACACAACCAGTTTAAAGGATATCGCAGTCATCTGTATGTGGAGTTTGACTGTACCGGGTGGAAAGACGGTGATGTATTGGAGGGGAACATTACATTGGTGACGGTAGGTGGCGAACAGACCGTTCTGTATACATTCCATATCCAAAGCGAGAAGGCAACGGTGATGCCTGCCCATCAAAAGAATAGGGAGGAGAACCAACTGCGGGGAAAATCGGATCAGACAGCAGACACAGAATCAATGTCATCTAGTCATACAGCAGAAGAACCAGACACAGAAGTAGAAGCATCAGATCCGGGTGGATCCCCCCGGACAAAATTTACGCAGGTGGCAAACAAGCAGATGTTGTCTCAGTTTTGGAAACTGCTTTTGGATGCATTTGTACATGATTTTGGCAGTCAGGAAATGGAGGAACTGGAGTTTGAACTGCTGGTCTGCAGGGAAGAACATCCAGATTGTATGCCGGAAGTGTGGATGGATTTGTGGCAGATTTTTATTTTATATCACACAGGTCGAAATGAGGAAGGCATGAAACTCCACGAATCCCTTGCATCATCATTTGCAGAGGAAGAAAGCAAACAGGAGGAATCTTATCTGTTTTGGCTTTATTTGCAGGATCGGCTATTGCCGGAAAAAATGCGGGGCGGAAATCTGCCGGAAATGGAACAGTTCTGGAGACGGGAAGGCCGCTGGACTGCGTTGCTTTATTTATCAGAGATGGATCTGAATCGCTTTTATCACCATGATGGTGTGATTACAGAATGTTGTGGGTTATACGACAAAGGCGTACACTCTCCTTTATTGTTGTGGAAGTTGTGTCGTTTGTTGATAGAGCACCCCATGGGATTTACCATCGAACGAAGCGGTATGCTGGAGGCGCTGCATTTTGGATACCGTTATGGTATGCCCATACAGCCTTTGTTGGAAAAAGCAGGTATACAGCTGCGAGAGGGAAAAGAAGTGGCCCATGAGGCAGTGTTGCTGCGGATTTTGCAGGGCGTTTTGAAAAAACAGGAGACTGCATCAGAAGAATTATGGGAGCAGACCATTTTGTTGATGCAAAGAAGAGGATGTGTGGGTGAGACTTGGTTTTATTGGTATCATCAGGCAGCATTGCGTCATGTGAAAGCAGAAGGATTGGCAGAACTGTATTTGCGTGCATTGCCCCAGACATACCGAAAGGCAATTGCCAGGCCTGTGGTCTTATATTATACTTATGGAGATGCATTGGAACAATCGTTGCGGGAGGTATTGTATACCAATGTGCAGATTTTTTACAGAGAAGAAGAGGCGGTCTATGCCGGATACAGAAACCGGATTGAAGCATTTATGTTGGAACATTTGATGCATCGGGATATCAATCCCAATCTGCAGTATTTATATGCGGCGGTATTGCAGCCCGAGTTGCTGGATGCCCACCTGGCAAGATGCACAGCGGATGTGCTGTCCATGGAACATGTACAGACCACAGAACCAGATGCCGTGAAGGTTCGAATTCAGTATCCATATTTAAAACGGACATGGGAATATCCCTTACAAAATGGAGAAGGGGATGTGATGGTCTGGAACCAAGATGCCATCCTGGATGTGGTGACATCAGATGGAATCCATAAAGGAACAGAGGGGATCGCACGAACAGTCTGGATGGAGAATGCTTATTTAGATGAGCGTTGCAGAAGTTTTCAACCAGAACATTTGCGGTATCGTCTGAATTGGGTTGCAGAAAAGATTGCAAAAGGGGTTTCTACCGCTGAGGAAGCAAAGCAGCTGATTGATGCTGCCAATGCCCTCTCTTTGACGGAAGAAGCGGTGAACCGAATTGTATCGGTATTGCTGGTATTTGCGGAGCAGCATCCAGAGGAATCGGTTTGTGATGGTGTACTATTGGGGGCAGATCCCTTACAGCTTTCTATCTCAGAGCGGGAATGCATTCTGCGATTGCTGCTGCAAAAGGGGTATGAAAAAACGGCAATCGAACAAATTCAGCGATATGGCTGGCAGGGACTGTCAGTTTCCCTGCTTACTTCTTTAATGGAGACAAGACAGAAACGTGGCGGAAGTCCGGAACAGTGGGATGTGAGTATGTGTGCCATGTTGTATCAGGCAGGGGCAAGGGCGGTTTGGCTTTTGGAACTCTTATGTCAATATTGGAATCACGGACAGGCACACATGTATGGTTTGTTGCAGGAGTGCAGGAAAGAAATTTATGAAATCAAGCCAATATCGTTACGTGCATTGGCAGAACGATTGCTGATTCAAAGTCTGTTTTGCGGAGAGTGGGATAATCTACCGGAAGTGATGGGAATTTACAAGGATTGTCAGGGCAATAGTCTGTTGCTTGAACAGGCATATCTGGCAGCAAGATGTCATACATACTATATGACAGGTGGATTGGATGCAGGACTGGAACACTGGTTTGCCCACTCGCCTTTACAGGAACCTTTTCGGGAGAAACTGCCGGAAATTTGCTCTATGGCACTGTTACAATGGCATCGGAGCCAGTCTTCCCATACTGAAGAAGAAGTGGAGCTTTGCCGTGAATTGTTGCGTGCATTGATTGGAAAAAATCGCTATTATGCCTTTTTCCATGGATTTACTGGAATGGTGGAGATGCCAAGATGGTTATCGGATAAGGTGATATTGGAGTATCATGGACAGGCTGGCTCCTGTGTTACACTGTATTATAAAAGGGACAAACAGGAAGAAGAGGCGCATTCTGTTGTCATGGAGGAACAGTTTCCCGGAGTATATTGTGCGGCAGTCACATTGTTTGCAGGAGAGCAGATGGCCTATCGGTTGTGTACAGAAGAGGGAGAGCAGGATGTAACACTTGCGATTCCAGAGCCATTTCCATCCGAAAACCGGTTTGCCAGAGAATTGAATCAGGCAATTGGTTTCTATCGTCAGGGCAGCTGGCAGGAAGCAAGGACGGCAATCTGTCGTTTGGAGATGAAAGAATATATCTGTGCCCATTTATTTGCGGTACAGGAAAAGAAATAGAACGTTTTTGCAGTTGCAGGAACAGTGACAGGAGAAAGGCTGCTGCGGCAGTATGAAAGAACGATGAATGAGACAGGTGACTTGATAATTGGATATGATCTGTGCCCGGATTTTGTGCGAATCAGCTGCTGTAGTATGGATGCCACGGAGCCAGAGGATGTTTTCTTTGATGAAGAAAGGCTCAAACAGTCCATTGCCACTCTGCTTTGTAAAAAAAGGGGAGAGGATGTGTGGCTGGTAGGAGAGGAGGCCCTACAGTGCGCATTAGCAGGTCAGGGAATTGTAGTAGACAACCTTTTGGGTATGATCAGCCGAAGCGGACAGACCATACTAGAAGGAGTTAGTTATACTGCGCAGCAGTTGTGTGCCATTTTTTTGAAGCAGACGTTGGAATTGGTATACAGGCGATATGAAGGAAAGCAGCTTGCACGGTTGTGTATTGCAGTACCGCAAACAGACGCTGTATTGCTGGATACCATTTACAGTGCAGTTTCTGCTGCCGGTTTGTTAGAAGATCAGGTACATATCATGGGACATGCGGAATGCTTTGGTTATTATGCAGAGCGTTATGGCAAAAGCAATGCAGTGGGTATGACGGGGCTGTTCGATCTGACCAAGATTGGACTGGAATATTATGAAGCAGTCTGTAGAAGAAATGTGCGTCCTGCCCAAATGCTGGTGCAGCATGAGGTGCTGGAAGAGCATTTCAGCCTGGATATTTTGAAACAAAAAACAGGTGCCAAAATGGCAGACAGTATTCTGACTTCCTGTGCAGAACGGATTTTCCATGGAAAAAATATTTCCCAGGTGTATCTGGCAGGAGAAGGGTTTGCCCATTGCACAGAGTGGTCCGAGACGTTTTTAGATTTGATCTGCAGACAGCGACATGTCCATTATGACCACAATTTGTTTGCAAAGGGTGCGTTGTATGCGGCCATGATAGAGCAGGAGGTATTGACCAAAAGCCCTTATCATCTGTTGTGCGAAGGCAGGATTCCCTCAGAGGTTTCCATGGAAGTGGTACAGAAAAACAGGAAAAAGAAACTGATTCTCTGCCCGGGTGGCTGTGACTGGTATGAGGCGGGTACTACAGTAGAACTGATTCCGGAAAAATGCGACAGTTTGGAGTTGAAGGTAGTTCGATTGTTTGATGCAAAACAGAAGATGTGCCGCATTCCCCTTACACAGATGCCAAAGCGTCCGGATAAGACCACCAGGATCGAAGTCCAGATTTACTTTCTCTCTGCTGAGGAAATGGTGGTCAGGATTGCGGATTTGGGATTTGGGGAGCTTTATCCGGCTTCTGATACTGTAGTTGAGCAAAAAATATATGTGGGCTGAATGGTTTCTAGGCAATTGCGAAACTCCTTGAACAATCCAGAAAATAGCTTGTACATCAGAAATTTTTTCATTTGAAAAACTCTGTGGAATGCCGGTACTTTATTTTTTGAGCAATAAGCGATAAAAAATATTAGTACCGTTGCATGAAACCGAAGCGAAAGCGTGTTTTTCAAATAAAAATTTTGA
>JAFTGN010000009.1 GCA_017457865.1 Lachnospiraceae bacterium
CAATATTGCGGAAATCGATCAGTGGCTGAAACAACAGAAAGGCTTTGGACTCTTTGGCAGTGTGACCACTAAACAGCGGATCATGTACGCCGCACTTCTGGCACAACCAGACAGCCAGGCATCTTATTTGACAGACGCAGAACAGCAGGAAGTCCTTTCTGATACCGGAGCTGCCACTGCTACACTGGCCACTTTGATTGCCCAGGAAGCTGCCATGTGCGCCGCCATGATGGCAAGTGCCAGCGCAGCAGCCGCAACCTCATCATCCAGTCATTAATACAATGTTTTCCCGATCTGCCGCATAAGAGAGCAGGTCGGGGGTGAAAGATTATACTTTGGATTATTATAATTTGAAGTATAATCTTTTCTTTTATTTCCCATTCTCCTTCAAAAACTCTCTCACATTCTGATGCACATACCCATCCCGGCTGAAATCGAACTCATCCAATGACAGCACATATTTTGAATAATTATCGGCAATGCCCTGAAATGCCCCAAACTCACGTGCTACTGTTTCCTCTGATGCCAGCAGATATGTCACCTGATAGTAGGCTTTTGCACCATTTTTTTCTGCTACAAAATCCACCTCTTTGTTTTGATTTTTTCCCACCGTAACTGTATATCCTCTCCGCAGCAATTCCACATATACGATATTTTCCAGAATCCGGTTGATATCTCTCATATAATTCCCATAAATTGCTTCCCGGATTCCATGATCTATGAGATAAATCTTCTCCTGAAACTGTAGCAGGCTCTTTCCCTTCAAATCCTGTCTGGGCACCAGATGCAGCAGACAGGCACTCTTACAATAATCCAGATAATTGTACAAAGTTTCTGCCGAAATCCCCCTGTATTCACTTTTCATATACTTTGTAATAGAAGAAGCAGAAAATGAATTTCCGATATTTGCGATCATATAGTGCAGGATGCGCTTAAACTGCTCTGTATCCCTGATTTTATTTCTCTGAATCACATCCTTTAATAAAATGGAATCATATAAATCATTCAAATACTGCACCGCACTGTTCTCATCTATGGGAAACTGATACAAAAACGGCATACCACCCCATTGCAGATAAAAGCGGAATACTTCCTGCTCACTTTTTTCTGGAAACATGAGCAATGCCTCCTGAAAAGAAAATGGATACACCCGAATCTCCACATAGCGACCAGACAGGTATGTTGCCAGTTCTCCGGAAAGCAGCTTGGCATTAGACCCTGTAATGTAAATGTCACAGGAAAAATCGATCATACAGGAGTTGACCATTTTTTCCCATCCTTCTAGTTCCTGCACCTCATCCAGAAACAAATAAATCTTTTCCTGCTGGGACTGGGCCACATCCCGAATATAACCATACGCTGCATCAAGGGATTTCACATAGTGCACTGCTCTGGATTCAAAATTAATGGATACAATTCTACTCTCCGAAATCCCCTTCTTCCTCAGTTCTTTTTTGATTAATTCCAGCATCACTGACTTTCCGCACCTGCGAATTCCCGTCAATACTTTAATGATATCCTGATCCATAAAAGGTCTGATTTTGGATAAATACAATTCTCTTTCTATCATCATATGCGTAATCCCTCTTTCACACAATCATGCAATGACAAATCCCCTGATCAACGATTGTGAAAATAAATATTGTAAATTCATTATATCGAAATTTTATGTAGAAATCAACAAAAGTATTCGATATACCGAAATCTATTCTCTTTCTCACAAACACCCCCATGTTTCCCAACGAATAAACCCACACTTTTTAACTCATTCCAACCTTTTCCAACGAACAAGCCCACGTTTTCCAACGAATTCCAACTTTTTCCAACGAAAAAGTGGTACAACCCGAAAGTCATACCACGTTTCCGTTCCAATCAGTTCTGCCTGTTCATCATCCGTCTCCACAAGATGAAATATGCACTCATCAATGTGGCTCCGGTGAACACCCATGACACCGGATACACATTCATCAACATTTCAAAGGTAGGGACTCTGCGAAACACCGTATACATCCACAGGATACGCAGTCCCACTGTCCCAAGCACCGTAAATACCGCTGGGATCAGCTGGTATCCAATGCTGCGCAAGGTACCGGCAGTCACTTCATACGTCACCGTCAGTGCTTCCAGTGACATGACATGAAGCATACGAATCACAGCGATCTCCACCACTTCCTGCTCTGTTGTATAGATTCCGGCAAACCAGTGTGCCTTTACGGTAAAAACCAGAGAAAGAAGTGCCGTACAGCCCATTCCCTCTGCCAGTGCCAGCCAGTAAATTTTTCTACATCGTTCCATCTGCTTTGCACCAAAATTCTGACTGACAAAGGTAACCGCTCCCTGTGCAAAAGCCGATGAAACAGCATATGCAAAATATTCAAAATTCAATGCCACAGAAGATGCCGCCACAGTGGAAGCCCCAAAACTGTTGATACCTGACTGGATGAAAATGTTGGATAAAGAGAAAATCATGCCTTGAAACCCGGAAGGAATCCCTACCTGCAAGACTTTTTTCACATACCCCAGATCCAACGCCAGGCTGCCCATCTGCCATCGTATGCTGCTTTCTTCCTTTGTCAACAAATACAAAATCAATCCAGCGCTTAATATATTAGAGATCAATGTTGCCAGTGCCACTCCAGAAACACTCATATGACAAATAATCACAAAAAACAGATTGAGCAGCACATTGACAATACCGGAAATCAGCATCACATACATGGGCCGTTTCGTATCTCCCACACTGCGCAAAATGGCGGTGCCAAAATCAAACAGAGTGATAAACGGGACTCCTATGATATAGATACGAAAATACAGTTTTGCCCCTGCCAATACCTCATCCGGTGTATTGGTCATCTCAAGCAAAGGCCCGGCAATGCACCATCCAAGCACCATCAATCCGACTCCAATAAAAAGTGCCATAGCAATGACAGTACGTACCGCCCTGGAAACTTCCTCTTCCTTGCCCTGCCCGATCAATCTGGCAATGACCACATTGGGACCAACCGACATCCCCACCAACAAATTCACAAAAACTCCCACATTGGCTACATTCGCTCCTACTGCTGCCAATGCCTGACTTCCTGCAAAGCGTCCCACAACCGCCACATCTGCTGAATTAAACAGTTGCTGCAGGATACTGCTCAAAGCCAAAGGCAACGCAAATAAAATCAATTTATCTGCTAATGAACCATGCAGCATATCTACCTGCTTTTTTTCTCTTGTCATGATTTGATCTATCCTTTCCGCCTGCAATCTTCCTGCTGCAAAATCGCCACTGCGAAGATACGGGCAGCTACAAAAAAGCTTAATATTGATCTGTAATTTTGTCAAGTTGTTCTATTCACTGCACTGCCCCCAAAATATTTCTCTTGCATATACGATCAAAGATGTCAAAAAAGTGGTACAACCTCTCGATTGTACCACTTTCTCCTTTTGGTTATTCCACTGTAAACTGCAAAACGCCTCCCACGCTTTTCAGTTACGCTCTGCTATCTATTTTATGTTTATGCCTGTACCTTTTTGAATGCCTGCTCCAGATCATAGATGATATCATCTGCATGCTCTGTACCGATGGACAGACGAATGGTGTTAGGCTTGATGCCCTGCTCTGCCAGTTCTTCCTCATTTAACTGAGAATGAGTGGTAGATGCCGGATGGATTACCAGGCTCTTTACATCTGCTACATTTGCCAGCAGGGAGAATACCTGTAAGCTGTCGATGAAGTCCTTTGCTTCCTGCTCGCCACCCTTGATTTCGAAGGTGAAGATAGAACCTGCACCATTGGGGAAGTACTTCTCATACAGATCACGATATGGACTGTCTGGCAGAGATGGATGGTTCACACTCTCTACCTGCGGATGATTCTTCAGGAATTCTACTACCTTCAGAGTGTTCTCTACATGACGCTCTACACGCAGAGACAGGGTCTCTAATCCCTGTAACAGCAGGAATGCGTTAAATGGAGAAATGGTTGCTCCGGTATCACGCAGCAGGATGGCACGAATCTTGGTCACGAATGCGGCTGCACCCACTGCCTTTGTAAAGGAAATGCCATGATAGCTTGGGTTTGGATCTGTGATGCTTGGGAACTTGCCGCTTGCTTCCCAGTCAAACTTACCGCTGTCTACGATGACGCCGCCTAAGGTTGTACCATGTCCACCGATGAACTTGGTTGCAGAATGTACCACGATGTCTGCACCATGCTCGATTGGTCTGAGCAGGAATGGCGTTGCAAATGTGCTGTCTACTACCAGCGGAATCTTGTTCTCATGTGCGATGGCAGCTACTGCATCAATGTCAATCAGATTGGAATTTGGATTGCCCAAAGTCTCAATGAAGATTGCCTTTGTGTTTGGCTGGATGGCACTGCGGAAATTTTCCACATCATCCGGGTCTACAAAAGTAGTGGTAATGCCATATGTAGGCAATGTGTGTGCCAACAGATTATAAGTACCACCATAAATCGTCTTTGCAGATACAATATGATCACCTGCACCTGCCAGATTCTGGAATGTATAGCTGATGGCTGCTGCACCGGATGCAACTGCCAATGCTGCAACGCCGCCTTCCAATGCTGCAATACGACGCTCAAATACATCCTGGGTAGAGTTGGTCAGACGTCCATAGATATTACCGGCATCTGCCAGACCAAATCTGGCTGCTGCATGTGCGCTGTTGTGAAATACATAAGAAGTCGTTTGATAAATCGGTACGGCTCTTGCGTCGGTAGCCGGATCTGCTTCTTCCTGTCCTACATGTAACTGCAATGTTTCAAACTTGTACTGATGTTCACCATTTAAAAAATCTGCCATAATGCAACCCTCCATATTTCCCATTTCATGACTGTGTCACAAAATGTATTTGATTGAAACTTTATTTTCATATATTTCCTATAGGTTTACTATGATTATATACACCTGTCATCCATTTGTCAACCTTTTTCTCAAACTTTTTTACTTTTTTCTGTCCCCTCCGAATATCATCTGACACCTGAACTGTCATCTGGATTTTACTTTGTGGCATTGACACAAAATCACACATACTAGTTGTCATGCCTTTCAAAAAATGATATACTCTTTCTGCATGATAAAATTCGGTTCTGAACACGGGGAGGTGAATACCATTTATTACATTACATTAGATTTGGAATGGAATCAGGCAGAGCGTCGCCGCACCAATACAAATATTCCATTTGAAATCATCGAAGTCGGTGCGGTCAAGTTAGATGAAAGCTGGAATGTGGTTGACCATTTTTCCATGCTGGTCAAACCCCGTGTCTACCCACATCTGTTTCCAAAAGTGTTGGAAATCGTCAACATCACAGAAAATGAACTACACCGAAAAGGAAAGCCTTTTGCCACTGTGATGAAACAGTTTTGGGACTGGTGCAGTGCCACAGGAGACTATCTGCTTTGTACCTGGGGGACAATGGACATTACCGAACTGCTGCGCAATATCAACTATTACCATTTGAAATGTCCACTGAAGCATCCTGTTTTTTACAGTGACATCCAGAAAATATACAGCCTGCAATACAGCGATGGCAAGAAGCGTTGTTCCCTGGAAACCGCAGCTGACGAATTGCAGCTGACAGAGACCCTGCAATTTCATCGCGCACATGCAGATGCCTATTATACAGCCTTGGTCATGCAGCGCTTAGACCGACACCTGGTGGATATGTATCTTTCTTTGGATTATTTTCACCTGCCAGCCAATGCATCGGAAGAAGTACACATGGTATTCGACACCTATTCCAAGTATGTCTCCCGTGTATTTCCGGACAAGGAAGCTGCCTTCGCAGATAAGGAAGTCATCTCCTGTACCTGTTATTTGTGCAATACCCCCATCAAGAAGACCATTCCCTGGTTTTCTTATCTGGGACGCTATTACTATTGCGGTGGCAAATGTCCCACACATGGATGGATACGCAGCAAAATTCGTTTAAAAAAAGCAGATTCCGATCACCATGTTTATGTGGTGAAGACCACAAAAGTAGTGCTGCAAAGTGACATCGATGACATTTTAGAAAAGCGGGAGGAGGTACGGGAAAAACGCCGCAAACATTTAGAGGCATTGGATCCGAATACCACACCACCTGCTGGAAAAAATAACGACACATATAAATAAGAAGAAATTCCTAACAATCATCCCACCAAACAGGGCTGTAACAAAATCAGATCACTCTGCTTTTGCCACAGCCCTACTGCATCCCTACCATTTCATATGCCGATTCCATCTCATTTTTCCTGGCTTATTTCTTGGCACATACCGCAGCTTCTTTTCCCGAGCCCCGGCACAAACCAATACCAGAATCAGCCCCGCAATGATTGCCATCAGTACAATTGCAGTGATTTGCACCACCTGCAGCGTACCGTCCGGCTTGCTCATTTCCGATTGATAATAAGGCACATTCTCAAACAGTTCCGAAATCTCGGTATCGTTGGTTTCTGTCATCTGCACTCTACTCACCAAATATCCATGGTATCGATATTCCAGATCATTCTTTCCATCCACTGTCAGAAAAGAACGGGTCAACTCCTCTGTCTTTGCATCCTTTGGCAATATTCCCATAGCACTGCCCTGAAACTGTACCAATTGGTATATATTTCGTGGAATCTGCAATGGCGTACTGTATAACAGTCCATCACTTCCAGGCCTTCCATCACTTTCTCCTATCTGTGTCTTCCTAAAATTCTGATACACATACTCTAACAATGTATTGGTATCTACAAAATGATCCTGGTTCTCTCCTCCCATAACCACACAAATCAATTCCATGTCATCCTTGTCAGCATAAGTCACCAGAACACGTCCTGCTTCTTCTGTATATCCGGTTTTGCCGCATACCACCGAATCGTTATAGTATTCCGATCCATTCTTGATCAGCATATTCGTAGTGCCCATCGGAATATCTTTGGGCAATATCTCATCTGCCTGTTTAAAATACGCCGGTGCAGAATCAATCTCAATAAAATCACCTCTCATCACACAGGCATTCATAATCAAATACAGATCATATGCACACGTATAATGGGATTCTTCATGCAGCCCATTTGCATTGCTGAAATGTGAGTTCACTGCCCCAAGTTCTGCCGCCCGTTTGTTCATCAGTTCGGCAAATGCTTCTGTAGAACCTGCTACATATTCTGCCAATGCATTGGCTGCCTCATTTGCAGACGGCAACAACAATCCATACAGACTGTCTCGTACACTAAGCTGCTCCCCTGTTCGCATTCCAATATGACTGGCATTCTGTCCAATGCTGTTTACAGCTTTCCATGAATAGGAAATGATATCATCCAGATTTCCATTTTCCAGTGTCAGCAAAGCAGTCAACAGTTTTGTAGTACTGGCAGGATACATCCGCTTTGTTGCATTTTTGGCATAAAGCAACTCCCCTGTTTCAGCCTCTACCACAATAGCTGACTGACTATGAATTTCCGGTGCCTGTGGCCATCCTTCTTCCGGCAGGCTCTCCGTCCATTCCGTTGTCTCCTCCAAAGACATCGCCCTTACCGGCTGTGTCACTACAAACAACAGCATGCCAAAAGCAGCGATCCCTGCCATCACCCTGATCCAAGTTTTTTTCATATTCAATTCCTCATTCCGCAACGCAAAGGATGCAGAAATGGGAACATTCTACATCTGAGAATGATGATTGACCTGCACTGCTTCTAACAAGGCCTGCTTTTCTTCCTCACTCAAAGCCACATCCACTGCGCCTGCGGTTACATTTTTCATATACGTATAACATCCCTCTGGGGAATGCATACAATTCATCAAGTATCCATTGTTTTTGTTGTCCAGCTGGCAAATGACAAAGCTCAGTTTTCCTGCCATTCCGGAAAATGCATTATACTTTACAATCGCCTGCTTTTGACTGGAATATTCCAACTGTGTACGAATTTCTTCAATTGCTTTGGTATTGATGGTTTCGTGCTCTTTTACTTTTTGATTATCCTCCACGATGACTTTCAAAATTTCTTCCAGAGATGCACCATCTCTACCCTTCATAAAAGTCAGGTAACTTTTTTTCATATTGGAAAATATAACTGTTAAGACGACATTATACACAAACACTCCAATACACATCACTGTCAATACAATGATGAGAATGCCCGGGTCAAATCCTAAGTGATTTAAAAAACTATCCATTTTCTTCCTCCATACAAAGCCTATTATCTTGCCGATATTTTTCTGACGATTTTCGATCCACTCATTTTGTGAAACCTGAATTCTAGTCAATACAATTATTTTAATACGTTTTTTATATTATTTATTGTTAATGTTCATAATTCGTTTTATATCCATTTTCATTCAACGAAGACTTATCATTGTTTAAAATAGTTTTATATTTCATACTGTTCTACAAAACTTTTAACTAGAAAATATATTTTTCAGACACACTTCACCCCAAAAGTTCCAACAGACGTTCCAGATCTGCACCGGAATAATATTCAATTTCTATTTTTCCTTTTTCCTGATCCTTTTGTATGATGCGCACTTTGGTTCCCACTCTTTCCTGCATGCGCTCTGCCAGTTTCTGGTATACTTCTGAATAGGCAAATGTTGGCTTTTCCTTTTTTTCCTTTGGATGCAGCAACTGCTTAATATACTGCTCGGTTTCCCGCACACTCAACTGTAAGGATGCCACATGGAACGCAGCCTGTGCTTGTAAAGACAAGTCCTCTATTCCAAGCAATACCTTAGCATGCCCATTACTTAGTGTACCGTCTTCCACCATATGTTGTACTGATTCTTCTAGTTTTAGCAAGCGAAGCGAATTGGCAATGACAGAACGACTCTTTGACACTTTTCTGGCAATTTCCTCCTGGGTCATATGAAACTCTTTTAACAAACGCTGATATGCCATTGCTTCTTCTAGTGGATTTAAATCTTCACGCTGTAAATTTTCCACTAATGCAATTTCTGCAATCTCCTCTTCTGTAAATTCCTTCACAATGGCAGGAACTTCCTTTAATCCTGCCAGTTTTGCTGCCCTATATCGTCTTTCTCCAGCAACAATGGTATAATAATTTCCATTTTTCACCAACAAAAGAGGCTGTATGACACCATATTGCCGTATGGATTCTGCCAGTTCTGCCAGTTTCTCCTCGTTGAATTCCTTTCGTGGCTGCTCCCGATTTGGCTCAATCAGGCGCAATTTGATCATGGTTTCTTCTTTTTCCGGCTCTTTTGGTATGTCTTTTACCGGTTCTACAGACTTTTTTGGTCTTTGCACCGCTTCTACCGTTCCGGCCTCCGCAGAAATCAGAGAATCCAATCCCTTTCCCAATCCACTTCTCTTTGCCATTCGTTCTCTTCCCTTCTACTCTGATATTTGATTCACTTACACAGATTCCTATCCTACAAACATTGTCAAATAAACATCTGTCTCTTATACATTCTCATTTTCCTTATCATTGGCAATGACTTCTTCTGCCAGCAATCGGTATGCTTCTGCACCTGTAGATTTCGGTTCATATAAATTAATGGGGGTTCCATGGCTTGGTGCTTCTGCCAGACGTACATTTCTCGGAATAATGGTTTTATATACATTTTGCTTTAAATTGGCCTTTACATTCTCTACAACCTCTAAAGACAGATTGGTTCTGGCATCGTACATGGTAAAAACCACCCCTTCTATCTCCAGATAAGGATTCAATCTGCTCTGAATCAACTGAATGGTATGTATCAACTGGCTCAATCCCTCCAATGCATAGTATTCACACTGAATGGGCACCAGTACAGAATCTGCGGTGGTCATGGCATTGATGGTCAGCATGCTGAGAGATGGTGGACAATCTATGATGATGAAATCATAATTGTCACGTACCGGTGCAATGGCATTGCGCAATATAAATTCTTTTTTTTCAATTCCAATCAACTCAATTTCCGCACCGGACAAATTCACATTGGCCGGCAAAATATCCAATCCTTCCAGTACATCCTTTAACAAGCACTCCTCTAATGTACTTTCATCCAGAAGCAATTCATAAATGGTCTTTTCCTGCTGATTTTTATCTACACCTAATCCACTGGTGGTATTTCCCTGTGGATCCATATCAATGGTCAACACATGTTTTCCCTGCTCAACCAGACAGGCAGAAAGGTTGATGGCTGTGGTGGTTTTTCCCACTCCGCCTTTCTGATTCGCAATTGCAATCACTCTACCCATATCGTTCTCCAATCCAATACATTTCACTGTATTTGACAAACAGTGACAGAAATTCTGCATTTCTTTGCAGAATTCCCCTGTATACTAGTATAACATTCTTTTCTCTGGATTGCCATAGAAAAATGTTCCACGTGGAACATTTTTTCACAAATTGTTCTACGTGGAACATTCATCCTAACGGTTCTTTCGCAGGGGTACCTGCTTTTCTTGGATATTTCTTTGGTGTGGCTTTCACCTTTCGAATTATGATTTCACTGCGCTTGGCATCTGTACCTGGAAGAGCATATTTTTCTATTCCTTCCACCTTGCCACCCAATATGTGGATTCCTTTTTTTGCATGTTCCAACTCTTCCTCATATGCACCGGATTTATATGCAATAAAACATCCATCCTGCCTGATAAACGGAAGACAATACTCCGATAATGTGGATAAATTGGCAACTGCCCTGGACACTGTCAAATCATACTGTTCACGATGGTCTGCATTTCGTGCCAGTTCTTCTGCCCGCCCGTGGATCAATGTAACAGCTTCCAGGTGGAGTGCTTCACAAACTTTCTTTAAAAACGTGATCCGTTTATTTAAAGAGTCCAATAAAGTCACCTGAATATGTGGATAAATAATTTTCAACGGAATCCCTGGAAATCCGGCTCCGGTTCCCACATCAATCAGTTTCAAATGTTCCACGTGGAACATTTCTTTTGGTGCAATCACAGAATCTACAAAATGCTTTTCCACCACCTCTGTAAATTCTGTAATAGCAGTCAGATTCATCACTTGATTGGTTTCCACCAACATCTGATAATACAATAAAAACTGGGTCGCCTGCTCCTCTGTGATGTTCACTTGAATTTCCGCCATTTTTTGCTGAATATAGGCCTTTTGTTCCTGTTCTGTCATGCAATCTCCTTTCTGTTTCTTGCATAAGTTAGACAATTGCGAAACTCTTTCATCAGACCAGAAAACAGCTTGTATATCAGAAATTTTTCATTCAAAAAACTTTGTGAAACGCCGGTACTTTATTTTTTGAGCATAAAGCAAAAAAATATTAGTACCGCTGCTGTGAACATCATTCTTACGAATGATTCGAAGCGAAAGCGTGTTTTTTGAATAAAATTTCTGATAAAAGGCGTTCGGTATTATAGTTTCGCAATTACCTACCTTGCATAAGTCTATGTACAGCATGCCGGTAACTCCCTTTTACATCAGATAGTTACCGGACATGTTCCATTGCACTTACATGCTATTCTTTTTCTTGTCGCTTTTGCTGCTCTAAGTAAACCAGCAGCACAGATATATCTGCCGGTGATACACCGGAAATTCTGGATGCCTGACCGATGGAAGCCGGTTGATATTGATTCAATTTCTGGACCGCTTCCGTCCGCAAATTGTGCACTTGATTGTAATCAAAATCCAGTGCCAGTTTTCGATTTTCTAATTTCTGAAACTGTTCCACCTGAATTAATTGCCGTTTGATATAGCCTTCATATTTCAATTCGATATTCACCTGTTCTGCTGTCATCTGTGGAAGCTGTGGTCGCTCCGGATCGATAGAAGCCAGGCATTCGTAATTCAGCTCTGGTCTGCGGATCAGTTCTGCCAAGGTAGCACCGGAACGAAGAGGTGTACTGTGATACTGCTCCAATAACTGCTGTACTTGTTCTGTGGTTCCTACAAAAGTATGCTCCAAACGATCTAACTCTTCTGCAATCTGCTTCTTTTTCAGCAACAATGCCTCATATCGAGCCTCATCAATCAACCCAATGGTATGCCCCAGCTCAGTAAGACGCAAATCTGCATTATCCTGACGAAGGAGAAGACGATACTCGGCTCTTGAAGTCATCATACGGTACGGCTCATGGTTTTCTTTCGTCACCAGATCATCAATCAGCACGCCAATATATGCCTGAGAACGATCTAACAATACCTGCTCTCTGCCCAGTACAAACATAGCAGCATTGATTCCTGCCAAAAGTCCCTGTGCTGCTGCCTCTTCATAACCGGAGCTTCCGTTAAACTGCCCACCACTAAACAATCCTTTTATGTTTTTAAACTCAAGTGTCGACTTCAATTGGATGGGATTGATGCAATCATACTCAATGGCATAGGCATTCCGTACAATTTTCACATGCTCCAATCCGGGTACTGTGCGATACATGGCATACTGCACATCCTCCGGTAGAGAACTGGACATTCCTCCCATATACATTTCATTGGTATATAGTCCTTCCGGCTCTACAAATACCTGATGTCGATCCCGCTCTGCAAACCGCACTACCTTATCCTCTATGGAAGGACAATATCTGGGACCGGTTCCTTCGATGATACCGGAATACAGCGGACTACGCTCCAAATTATCGCGAATGATTTCGTGTGTTTTTTCGTTTGTATATGTTAAATAGCAGGATGCCTGCTCCTTTTGAATGGCGTCTGGATCTGTGGTAAAAGAAAATGGCACGATTCGCTCATCTCCTTTTTGCTCTTCCATCTTAGAAAAATCCAGACTTCGTCTGTCCACTCTGGCAGGGGTTCCAGTTTTAAACCGAAGTAATTCGATTCCATTTTCTTTTAAAGACTCCGTCAGATGGTTGGCCGCCTGCAATCCATTGGGACCTGTATGCTGAATCACATCTCCATACAAACACCGAGCTCTTAAATATGTACCGGTTGCCAACACGACACTTTTTGCAAAATAAGTGGCTCCGGAAAACGTCTTCACACCAATGACCCGTTTTTGAGCCGCTCCCTCCTGCCATTCTTCTGTCAACAGTTCTGTCACTTCGGCCTGTCGAATGGTCAGATGATCCGTATGTTCCAATGTTCGTCTCATTTCTCTGGAGTATTCCTGCTTATCTGCCTGGGCACGCAGAGAATGTACGGCAGGACCTTTGGAACGATTCAACATTTTAGACTGAATAAAGGTTTTGTCAATATTTTTTCCCATTTCACCACCCAGTGCATCAATTTCCCGCACCAGATGTCCTTTGGAACTGCCTCCAATGTTGGGATTACAGGGCATCATGGCAATACTTTCCACACTGACGGTGAACAAAATGGTGTTCAGACCTAGTCTGGCACAGGCCAGTGCCGCTTCACATCCGGCATGACCTGCTCCCACGATCACCACATCATAATTTTCTGATACTGCTGGCATTTTCTTTCTCCCTTACTATTTGATTTGCAAACATACACTGTCCATGCACGCTAACGCTTCTTTTCTGATGGGAAGACTTTCGCAATCTGACAATGTTCAAATCATTTTTTTACAAACTCCTGCCCATGTTATTGTATCTGATTACTTTCCCATGCAGAATTTTGCAAAAAT
Source organism: Lachnospiraceae bacterium (assembly GCA_017457865.1). GTDB lineage: Bacteria > Bacillota > Clostridia > Lachnospirales > Lachnospiraceae > UBA2942. The sequence goes on from JAFTGN010000009.1 coordinate 13,501, forward strand.
CCGATCCACCAGATCATCCTCTACCGATGCACCGATGATCTTTCCCAAACTGGTATAAGCATCCATCAGATCTACTGAATAAAAATCCTCCGGCATCCCATCTTCTATACTGCGCTGCACCATAGCCAGACTGTCTGCGGCTTCCTGCAGCGCTTCTTTCTGCCGAAGATTCGAAATCAATACCTGATTGTTCAAATCTACCTTTCCCTGAAAGAACAATTCCTTCAACAACTGCTCCAATTTCCTCAGTCCTGTCCCATCTTTTGCGGAAATACTGCAAATGGGCAAAGCTGGGTATCGTTCTTGTAACCGTGCTTCACTGACCACTTCTTTTAGGTCTGTTTTGTTCCGAATGAGTACCGTACATTTCTCTGCAAACAACTTTTCCGTCTTCTCATCCAAGGGCACAAAATCTTGAGATGCATCTACTACATACAGCAGCAGATCTGCCTGTCTGGATGCTTCCACTGCCCGTGAAATCCCAATCTGCTCTACCACATTGTCGCTTTCCCGCAATCCTGCAGTATCCGTCAACAAAAATGTAATTTCACCCAACCGTACTTTTTCTTCCAGCAGATCTCTGGTAGTACCTTCTATCTCAGTGACAATGGCCCGTTCTGCACCGGACAGCTGGTTCAGAAGAGAAGATTTTCCTGCATTTGGCCGCCCCAGTATGACAGTCCGGATTCCCTCTGTCAATACTTTGCCATTTTCCGCAGTGTCCAATAACTGCTGAATCTGGGACTGCACTTCCTTCACCTTCTCTGACAACTGTTCCCCAAACCCGTCCAGTTCAAAATGCTCCGGATCATCCAACGCACTTTCCAAAAATGCCATTTCATCTAACAATACATCCCTGTATTTCTGCACCTGCTCTGCCACAGATCCACGCAGCTGCTGGAGCGCACTTTCTGCTGCATATTGATTTTCTGCTTCGATCAGATCCATGACAGCTTCCGCTCTGGACAGATCGATTCTTCCATTTAAAAAGGCACGCTTGGTAAATTCCCCCGGCTCTGCCAGCACTGCACCATGTTTCAACACAGTTTCCAATATCCGTCTGGTCACCAGCATCCCACCGTGACAGTCAATTTCTACGGTATCTTCTGCTGTATAACTGTGAGGTGCTTTCATCAACAATACCATGACCTCGTCAATGGGAACCCCATCTTCACAGATCAATCCATAATGCACGGTATGACTGGGCTGCTCTGACAGCTTTTTCTTTGTGTTTGGACTTTGATAAATCCGGTCAATGACCTGCAAAGCATCCGGTCCGCTGATTCGGATGATACTGATACCGGAAGGACTCATGGCGGTGGCAATGGCTGCAATGGTCGCATGTTCCATGTCTTTTCCTCCTAAACAGAAAACCGGTGCCGCTTCGTGTATTCTGTATGGCATCTGCTGCCATACAGGTTACACCAGCGCACCGGCTTATGCTGCCTTTTTGAAACAGTTTCCCAACAAATGAAACGCTCTCATTTCAGACTATTCTTCTACTGTTTCTGCCTCATTTTTATTCTCATAATAATAACGATTATTGGAATTGGAACGGCTATAACTGTTGCTATTCCGATATTTATTGAAATTCTTGTTATAAGGCTTTCTACCCTCTGTCCTAGGATATGCTTCCTTCTTTAACATGATGACCACATGACGGAACGGATCTTCTCCTTCACTCTTTGTATACACATACTTATCATTCTGCAATGTAGAATGAATGATCCTTCTCTCATATGGATTCATAGGTTCGAGTGCCACTGCATGTTTCGTTCTCTTTACCTTAGATGCAATGTTCTTTGCCAGTCCTTCCAATGTTTCCTTTCTCCGCTCCCTGTAGTTCTCGGTATCCATCTTCACCCGAATGTACTCTTCGCTGTGTTTGTTGATAACCAATCCCACCAGATGCTGCAAAGAATCCAAGGTCTGTCCGCGCTTTCCAATCAGCACGCCCATCTCTGTGCCTTCCAGATCATAGGAAACAATTTTTTCTTCCTCGTTATAGGAAACTTTGATTTCTACTTCCATGCCCATGGTTGCAAAAACCTTCTTTAAAAATTCAGTACCCTCTTCAATGACGGTTTTTTTCTTCCACGCCATAATCACGGCCGGCTTGCTGCCGATCAGTCCGCCCAAAATACCGGTACTTCCTTTTTCCACCACTTCATACTCTAACTTGTCTGCTGTTGTTTCTAACTCCAGCATTGCCTTGGTAACTGCTTCTTCCACTGTTTTTGCAGAAACATTGATACGATCCGACATCTTTTCCTCCCGCCGTTTTACGGCTTGCGATTATTTCGTAACTGTGAAGTTATTGGACAGTTACATTATTTTTTATGTGTCTCGTTGTAAGTTTGTACCATACGGGCACGCTCTGCAATGGTACCGCCAGACTTGGCAGCACTTCCATAGCGTTCATTGCCCTGACGAATCTGCTCATCTCTGATTGCCAGACGTTCCTCATCTGCCAGCTTACGCAGACGCTCTTCCTCTTTTACCTGTTCCTGATACATCTCTACACTGGAGGCAGAACTCTGAGAGAACTGGATGGGCTTTTCGCCCTTGCGGGCTCTCTTGCGGTTGACCTTTTCCTGATTCTTTGCAATCAGGTCATTGATATCCACGGTTCTCATGTAACGGTTTACAAAAAACTGTACCACAATCTGGCATACGCTGGATGCAATCCAGTATACACCTACACTACAGTTAAATGTAAAACAGAAGAATACGGACATCAACGGCATGACAATCATCATGGAATTCATGGTGCTTGCCATGGGGTTGTCTTCCTGAGACTTTCTGCGGCGTTCCTTTTCTTCCTTGGTAGATGTGTCTGCCATCTTACCGGAAATCCACTGGGTCAGACCAGCCAGAATCGGAATAAAAATCGCCGGCCACAGTTGTGACATCGGGGTACCGGACAGATTGATGCCCAGAAATAAATTCATATGATTGATTTTATCAATATTTGCATCGTATACATTCTGCAACTGAGGGAACATATCAATAAACTGACTCCACTCGTTTTTATCAAATGCATACATCATATCCACCAGTTTGTTGGGGTTCAATTCATCCCCTTCTACATAGCGGGACAACGTCAGATTACTTTTCAGCAGATCCATAAAACCGGATACACTGGCATAATCTGTAACCTGCATCAACTCTGTGACAATATTCATGTACACTTCCTTGATGGCAGAAATGTAACCGGGTACACAATATACCACACGATACAATGCCAGCAAAATCGGCATCTGAATGAGCAGCTGCAAACAACCACCCATCATACTGGTACCATACTTATCATAAACAGCCTGGGTTTCTTCCCGCTGTTTCATCATAGATGCCTGATCGGTCTTTCCTTTATACTTCTCTGTAATTGCCTGAATTTCCGGCTGCATGACAGCATTCAGTTTTGCAGATTTCTGCTGCTTGATGGTCAAAGGGAGCATCAGCAGCTTAATAATAATCGTAATTAAGATGATACAAAGACCTACGTTTGCGATTCCAATGCTGTTGCAGACATTGAATACTGCATTCATGATAAAACCGATGATCTTGGCAAACGGGCCGATGATCGCACCTTCATACTGGGATGCTACAAAAAAGAAATCCACAGTGATACCTCCTTGTGATTAGGGAACAGGGTCATAACCGCCTTTTGCAAACGGATGGCAACGAAGAATGCGCTTACAAGTAAGCCATCCGCCTTTCCACACTCCGTACTTTTCAATTGCCTCAATCCCATATTGAGAGCAGGTAGGCGTATAAATACAGTGAATATGAACCAAATACGGAGAGATTGCTCTCTGATAAAAACGAATCAATCTAATACAAATTTGTTTGATTCCTGTCTTACGGGTATGTTTCATATTTTTCTATTCACTTCAATTCTCTAATAAAATGTGGTGCATCTGCAATAATTGCAAATACGCACGCTCTACTTCCAGAAACCCCTGTTCTTTTGCCAACGGTCTGGCGACTACAATGATGTCATATCCGGGTTTTAGCAACGCCTTGTTCAAACGATAACTCTCACGAATCAGCCGGGTCACCCGATGGCGCACCACGCTGTTTCCTACTTTTTTACTCACTGAAATTCCGATTCGGGATGGGGCAGTGTGTTCCTCTTTGGGCGCAACATACAAAATCAGGTATTGGTTGGCAATGGATCTGTGCTGCTGATACACACGCTGAAATTCCCTGTTCTTTCTCAGAGAATTGATATTTCTCATACTTTCTTATTCCCAAATTTCAAAAAACTCAAATACAAAAATGCAAGGCCGCCTCATAACGGCAAACAGGCCTTTTCATAAAGAACCAATGTCTGCTTTGATGAAACAGCCTTTCTGCAGATCATTATGCAGATAATACTTTTCTTCCTTTTGCTCTTCTGGCAGCAATTACCTTTCTACCGCCTGCAGTCTTCATTCTGGCTCTGAAACCATGAACTTTAGATCTCTGTCTCTTCTTTGGCTGAAATGTCATCTTCATATCCAACACACCTCCTATTTACACAAAACTCATACTCTCTGTTGGCGCTACCACAGATTTTAATTTTGAAAGGACAGAACAATTCTGTCCCTACCCTAAATATTAGACATCTTTTTCATTATAGAAAAAAGATTTTTCTTCGTCAAGTATTTTTTCTCATTTTGTGGAAACAAATATGTTGAGAACCTTTTTCAAACAAATTTTCCCCGGATGTGGATTCCCACATTTGTGTATTTGTGGAAAAGTAGATTTGTTTTCCCCGGTTTCCCTGTTTTATCCACAATATTACCCCAAAATGTTCTCCACATTTGGGGAAAGTGCAGTTATCCACAATTTGGGGATAACTTGTGGATAACTTTGTGTTTTTTCTGTGCATAATTTGGGGATGTTTGCTTTTTTCTCTGATTTTTCAACGGATTTCTCCTTTCAAGTTTTTCCTCATTCATCCACTGTCTGCCATTTTTTGACGGTGGACAATCTGTGGGCGTCTCTTTTTTACACTTTTTCCACAACAGATTTTTACACATTTCCACTTTTTTTGCATTCGTCCACAATATCCACTGATTTCGAACACATATTTGTGGATAAGTCCGACTTTTGCATTCTTTTTCTTCCTATTATATACTCATCCACATGATTTTTCGTGGAAAACTTCTTTTTACACAACTTTTCATTGCGAAAAACTTCTTTTTGGTATATGATATAAGAAGGAATTTTTCTATACGAATCTTTCCAGATTTCCAGAATGGTGATGTATTGATTTATGATGCAGACAGCAGTCTGCATTTTTTCAGCCATAGAGTACATAGCATTACTGCATAGCAAGCAATACAGGTGGAGGCGATTATGTCGGAGTTTGATACGATTAAAGAAAATTGGGATACAATAAAAGAAAAGGTACGTGATGAATTTGAAATCAGTATGGTATCTTATAACAGCTGGATCACACCACTAGAACCTTTTTCACTGGATGGTTCCTTGCTGACGATTGTCGTTCTTACATATACAGAGCGCTTTGTAACAGACTATCTGACAAAAAAATATCTGCCTTTCTTTGAAGTCATGATCGAAGAGGTAACTGGTATACAGTGTAAGGTACAGTTTGCTTTACCAAGTGACGTGGAATCTTTAGAAACAGCATCTCCTGAAACAGATGCCATTTATGAGGCCGCCAGCCGACGTGCCAATTTAAATTCCACCTATACATTTGAAACTTTCGTGGTAGGCGCCAATAATAAATTTGCCCATGCAGCAGCATTGGCAGTGGCAGAGTCTCCCGCAGAGCAGTACAATCCGCTGTTTATCTACGGAGGTGTGGGACTGGGCAAAACCCACCTGATGCATTCTATTGCACATTTTATATTAAAGAAGAAACCCGATACCAAAGTGTTGTATATTACCAGCGAAACATTTACCAATGAGCTGATCGAAGCCATCAAGAAAAACAATGTAAAAACCGGTGCACCATCTGAATTTCGTGAAAAGTATCGTCAGGTAGATGTGCTTCTCATTGACGATATCCAGTTTATCATCGGTAAGGAAAGTACCCAGGAAGAATTTTTCCATACCTTTAACTTCCTTTATGGAAACAACAAACAAATTGTTATTTCCTCTGATAAACCGCCTAAGGCATTTGAAACACTGGAAGAACGTCTTCGATCCCGTTTTGAAATGGGGCTGACCGTTGACATTTCTTCTCCGGATTATGAGACCCGTATGGCAATCTTGCGCAAGAAAGAAGAAATGGAAGGCTATCAGATTGACAATGAGGTCATCAAGTACATTGCCAACAATGTGAAATCCAATATCCGTGAGTTGGAAGGCGCATTGACCAAAATCTGCGCCTATGCCAAATTATATAATGAAGAAATCACCATGCAAACTGCCGAGCAGGCATTAAAAGACCTGATTTCTCCTGATGAAAAGCGAGAAGTGACGGTAGAAGCCATCATTGATGCAGTCACCGAGCACTTCCAGCTGAAAAGCAATGACATTGTTTCCCAAAGACGAAACAAAGAGATCGTCTATCCCAGACAGATTGTCATGTATCTCTGCCGGGAGATGACCGATGTATCCCTTCAGGCAATTGGTAAGGCTCTTGGCAACCGGGATCACACCACGATCCTGCATGGCATTGAGAAGATTAACATGGAAATCAACACCAATGAGTCTCTCCGCAATACTGTGGAGACTTTGAAAAAGAAGCTGTTGCCCAGTTAATCCACTTTTTTATTGGAAATGCGAGGAGTTATCCACAGTTTTTGTGGGTTTTTGTCTCTTTTTTGTGGATAACTTGTTTTCATTTCGTGCAAAACTGGTTTATCATTTGTGCATGAACCGTTGAAAACCTGTGCATGGTCCATTTTGGGGGGAAAATCAGCAGATTGCCTTCTTGTGGAAAATCTTCTGGTTTTCCCTGAGATCCTTCAGACTTATTCACAAGGTTTTCAAATGCACATTTCCTTACTTGACAAGGGGTTTGAGGCTTTTACACATATCCACACCCCCTAATACTACGACTACTGACATTAACATATATAAATATTTATGCACATTCCCGAAAGGAGCCTGTTACCCATGAAAATTTCCTGTCCAAAAAGTTCCCTGTTAAAGGGCGTAAACATTGTTTCCAAAGCTGTTTCTTCTAAAACCACAATGCCTATTTTAGAATGTATCCTGTTTACGGTAGAAAACAATGTGATTACATTGACTGCCAATGATATGGAACTTGGTATTGAAACCATTGTGGATGGTACCATTTATGAAGATGGTAAACTGGCTTTGGATGCGAAGATTATTTCTGAGATTATCCGGAAACTTCCGGACAATGATATTTTGATTGAATCCGATGCCACATGTTCTACTACCATTGTATGTGAAAAAGCAGTCTTTACAATTCCAGGACGAGATGGAGAGGAGTTCGCATACCTCCCTTCTGTGGAGACGGAAAATAAAATTATCATTTCACAATTTACGTTAAAGGAATTAATTCGTCAGACGATTTTTTCTACCCTTGACAATGAAAACAACAAAATGATGTCTGGTGAATTGGTGGAAGTATCCGGAGATGAACTTCGTATGGTATCCTTAGATGGACATCGTGTATCCTTGCGTAATGTGAAATTAAATGACAATTATCCGCCAGCCAAGATTGTGGTTCCAGGAAAAACGCTGAGCGAAGTCAGTAAGATCCTGACAGGAGAAGCAGATAGTGAAGTGTCCATCTTCTTCACCAAAAACCACATTGTGTTTGAGTTTGATAATACGGTGGTGGTATCCCGACTGATTGAAGGGGAATTTTATAAAATCAGTCAGCTCCTTCATGACGATTATGAAACCAAAGTCACTGTCAATAAAAAAGAATTGTTAAACTGTATTGACCGCGCCACATTGCTGGTTAAAGAAAGTGATAAAAAGCCCATTATTATGACTGTTTCAGAAGAAGAAATGAAAATTCAGTTAAAATCTACGATGGGAAGTATGAATGAGGATTTGATGATTACAAAATCCGGAAGCGACATTATGATTGGATTCAATCCACGTTTCCTGATTGATGCCCTTCGTGTCATCGATGATGAGGAAGTGAGCTTGTATATGATCAATTCCAAATCTCCGTGTTATATCCGGGATGAGGAAAACAGTTATATTTACATCATCCTGCCGGTTACATTTAATGTAAACTCGTAACTATGAAGAAACTGGACAGCTACGTGAACCAATATTTTGGGAAAAATCCGGAAATTTCGGGAAACAGGAAGAAAGAGGAAAACAATGGAAATTGTATTACGGGAAGAATATATCAAACTGGGACAGGCACTAAAGGCTGTTCATCTGGTCAGTTCCGGTGTAGAGGCCAAGATGGTCATTCAGGATGGGGAAGTTCAGGTCAACGGAACAGTGGAATATCAGCGTGGTAAGAAGCTGTATGATGGGGATGTGGTCACATTTGCAGGTGAGACAATACACATTGTCAAATAGGCAGGCAAGATGAAAATTGATGCAATTGAACTAAAACATTATCGTAATTATGAAGAGACTCGAATTGAGTTTGACGAAGGAATCAATATCTTTTACGGAGACAATGCCCAAGGGAAGACCAATATCTTAGAGGCAGTATATCTGGCCGGTACCAGTAAGTCACACAGAGGCAGCCGGGATCGGGAGCTGATTTCTTTTGGACAGGAAGAATCTCATATCAAGATGTTTGTCAACCGGGAAAACCGGACAGAACGGGTGGACATTCACCTGAAGAAGTCTAAAAGCAAAGGAATTGCCATCAATGGAATCCCCATTCGCAAGGCAAGCGAATTGTTTGGCATTGTGAATGTTGTCTTTTTCTCTCCGGAGGACTTGCAGCTGATCAAAAGTGGTCCGGGAGAACGTCGGAAATTTATTGATTTGGAATTGTGTCAGCTGGATAAAATCTATGTATATCATCTTGTCAATTATAATAAGGCACTCATTCAGCGGAATACCTTGCTGCGTGAACAGTATGGTTCTGCCGGACTACCTATGCAGTTAGATGTATGGGATGCGCAACTGATTCGGTTTGGCACGCCGATGATTGCAGCAAGGGCAGCTTTTTTACAAAAATTGGCGGGCATCATTCACACGATACATGGCAGCCTTTCTGGTGGCAAAGAAGAATTAGAGATTTTGTATGAGCCAAGCGCATCTGCGGAAGAGTTTGCCAAACAATTGTTTTCTGCAAGAGAACGGGACATGCGCCAAAAAGGAACCACAGTGGGACCTCATAGAGATGATATTAGTTTTAGTGTAAATGGAATTGACATTCGCAAATTTGGTTCTCAGGGACAACAGCGGACAGCCGCATTGTCTGTGAAGCTGGCGGAAATTGAGTTGGTGAAGGAACTGATTCATGATACACCGGTACTTTTGTTAGATGATGTGTTAAGTGAACTGGATGAAAATCGGCAGAATCAATTGTTAAATAGCATTCATGGCATCCAGACCATGATTACTTGTACCGGTTTGGATGATTTTGTAGACCATCGATTTCAGATGGATAAAGTGTTTCATGTGGTCAATGGCACAGTGGAGCGGGAGAATTGACAGAGAATAGCCCATTTGGGCAGAAGTGAGGTTTTCTATGAGTGAGGAGTATGGAGCAGGTCAAATTCAAATTTTAGAGGGTTTAGAGGCGGTCAGAAAGCGTCCGGGTATGTACATCGGAAGCACCTCTTCAAGAGGACTCCATCATCTGGTATACGAGATAGTAGACAATGCAGTAGATGAGGCTTTGGCTGGTGTGTGTACCAGTATTTTGGTGCAGATCAATCCGGACAATTCCATTACTGTTATGGACAACGGGCGAGGTATTCCGGTAGGGATTCATCCTACCAAAGGGATTCCGGCTGTGGAAGTAGTGTTTACCATCCTACATGCAGGTGGTAAGTTTGGCGGTGGAGGCTATAAGGTATCCGGTGGTCTACACGGCGTAGGTGCTTCCGTGGTCAATGCCCTCTCTGAGTGGCTGGAAGTCATGATCTACAAAGATGGTAAGGTGTACAAGCAGCGGTATGAGCGGGGCAAGGCCATGTATGCGCTACAGGAAATCGGCACTTGTGAGCCGGAACGCCATGGAACCACCGTCAGTTTCCTGCCGGATAAGCAGATTTTTGAGGAAACCGTATATGATTACAGTATTTTGCAGAATCGTCTTCGGGAGATGGCATTCCTGACAAAGGGGTTGCACATCTGTCTGAAAGATGAGCGGGAGGAAAAGCGGGAAGAAAGCTATTGTTATGAGGGGGGAATCAAGGAATTTGTCACCTATCTGAATGGTTCTAAAACTGCATTGTATGACAAGGTGCTGTATTGCGAAGCCATGAAGGACAATGTGTTTGTAGAAGTGGCATTCCAACATAACGATTCTTATACCGAAAATATTTATAGCTTTGTCAACAACATCAATACTCCGGAGGGTGGAACGCATCTGTCCGGTTTTAAAAATGCGTTAACTAAGACGTTCAACGAATATGCAAGAGGTGCCAAACTGTTAAAAGACAGTGAAGAAAATCTTTCCGGAGAAGATATTCGGGAAGGGTTGACTGCGATCATCAGTGTGAAAATTGAGGAGCCCCAGTTTGAGGGACAGACCAAGCAGAAATTGGGCAATAGCGAAGCCAGAGTGGCAGTGGATAGTGTAGTCAGTGAACAGTTAACTTATTTCTTAGAACAAAATCCAGTAATTGCCAAGATCATCTGCGAGAAATCCATTTTGGCACAGCGGGCCAGAGCTGCGGCCAGAAAGGCCAGGGAGCTAACCAGAAGAAAATCAGCTTTGGATGGTTCTGCACTTCCTGGAAAACTGGCAGATTGTACGGACAAGAATCCGGAAAATTGTGAAATCTACATCGTAGAGGGAGATTCCGCAGGTGGTTCTGCCAAAAAGGCAAGAGCCAGAGCCACACAGGCCATTTTGCCTTTGCGCGGTAAGATTTTGAATGTGGAAAAGGCAAGGTTAGACCGTATTTATGGCAATGCAGAAATTAAAACTATGATTACTGCATTTGGTACCGGGATTCATGAGGATTTTGATATTTCCAAGCTTCGCTATCATAAGATCATCATTATGACCGATGCAGACGTAGACGGTGCCCATATTAGTACGCTGTTGCTGACCTTTTTATATCGGTTTATGCCAGATTTGATCAAGCAGGGACATGTGTATCTGGCACAACCACCGCTGTATAAGATCGAGAAAAATAGAAAAGTCTGGTATGCATACAGCGATGAGGAATTGAATTATTTGATGGAGACTGAGATTGGTCGTGACGGAAACAACAAAGTACAGCGTTACAAAGGTTTGGGAGAGATGGATGCAGAGCAGTTGTGGGAAACCACCATGGATCCGGAAAACCGTATTTTGTTGAAAGTCAATATGGATGAGTCCGATCTGGCAGGAATTGATCTGACCTTTACCACGCTGATGGGCGATAAAGTAGAGCCAAGACGGGAATTCATTGAGGCAAATGCAAGATTTGTCAATAATTTGGATATCTGATCGTTACAGATGGTTCTGTAAAGGGAGATCTGCAGGCAGTGTAAGATGGTCAGACACTGCGGAATGGAGGAACAGATGGATGAAACGATTTTTGATAGGGTGAAAGAAGTCGATCTGAAAAAGACGATGGAAAAATCCTATATTGATTATGCGATGAGTGTCATTGCAGCCAGAGCTCTGCCGGATGTACGGGATGGATTGAAACCGGTACAGCGGCGTGTTCTGTATTCCATGATAGAGTTGAATAACGGTCCGGATAAGCCACATCGTAAGAGTGCCCGTATCGTTGGTGATACCATGGGTAAATATCACCCTCATGGCGACAGTTCCATTTATGGGGCATTGGTCAACATGGCCCAGGAATGGTCTACCCGTTATCCGTTGGTAGATGGGCATGGAAACTTTGGTTCCGAAGATGGAGATGGTGCGGCTGCCATGCGTTATACAGAAGCCAGGTTGAGTAAGATTTCCATGGAACTTCTGGCAGATATTAACAAAGATACCGTAGATTTTGTGCCAAACTTTGATGAGACAGAGAAGGAGCCTACCGTGCTGCCTTCCCGTTTTCCAAATCTGTTGGCAAACGGAACCACTGGTATTGCAGTTGGTATGGCAACCAATATTCCCCCCCACAATCTCCGGGAGCTGATTGATGCAGTGGTCAAGATCATTGACAACCAGGTATTGGAGAACAAAGAGACCGATATTGAGGAAATTTTGTCTATCGTAAAGGGACCGGATTTCCCTACGGGTGCGGAGATTTTGGGCAGACGAGGGATTGAAGAGGCCTATCGCACTGGTCGTGGAAAGCTGACGGTTCGTTCTGTCACCAACATTGAGCCCATGCCAAACGGCAAGCACCGGATCGTGGCCACAGAGCTGCCTTACATGGTGAACAAAGCAAGGCTGGTGGAGAAGATTGCAGAACTGCATAAAGACAAAAAGGTAGATGGCATTACCGATCTGCGTGATGAGTCCAACAGAGAAGGTACCCGCGTGTGCATTGAACTGCGCAAGGATGTGAATCCCAATGTGGTATTAAATCAGCTGATGAAGCATACCCAGTTACAGGATACCTATGGTGTCATTATGCTGGCATTGGTGAACAATGAGCCGAAGGTTATGAATCTACTGGATATGCTGCAATATTATCTTCAGCACCAGGAAGAGGTAGTGACCAGAAGAACCCGGTTTGATCTGAACAAGGCAGAAGAACGGGCACATATTTTACAGGGATTGCTCATTGCGTTAGATCATATTGACAGAGTCATCCAGATCATCCGTGGTTCTGCCAATGTGCAGATTGCCAAGGCTTCCCTGATGGAAGAGTTTGGTCTGACAGATGCACAGGCACAGGCAATCGTGGATATGCGTCTGCGTGCCCTGACCGGTTTGGAACGGGAAAAGTTAGAGGCAGAATATCAAGAGTTAATGGACAAAATTGCAGAGTTAAAAGCGATTTTAGCAGACCGGAATCGATTGTTGCAGGTCATTCGGGAAGAAATTCTAGTGATTCGTGAGAAATACGGAGATGACAGACGAACGAAGATCGGTTTATCGGATGAGGAAATGTGTGACGAAGACCTGATCGATGAAGAAGATGTGGTCATCGTCAGAACCCATTTGGGTTATATCAAGCGTATGTCAGCGGATCATTTCAAGGCCCAGAACCGCGGTGGGAAGGGAATTAAGGGGATGCAGACCATCGAAGATGACTACATCGAAGACCTGCTGATGACTTCTACCCATAATCAGATTTTATTCTTTACCAGCAAGGGAAGAGTATATCGCCTGAAAGGATATGAGATTCCGGATGCAGGACGTACCGCAAGAGGAGTGGCCATCGTGAATCTGCTCCAGTTACAGCCGGATGAAAAAGTCACAGCCCTGATTTCCAAACGGGCATACAGTGCCGGTCAGTATCTGTTTATGGCAACCAGAGACGGTATGGTCAAGAAGACACCGATTGAGGAATATGGCAATATTCGCAAAACCGGTCTGGCAGCCATTACACTGCGGGATGGAGATGAACTGATCGCGGTAAAGACCACGGATCAGACCAAGGATATTTTCCTGGTATCTAAAAATGCCCAGTGTATCCGGTTCCATGAGACAGATGTACGTCCTACCGGCAGAACGTCCATGGGCGTCAAAGGAATGGAGCTTGCACCAGGAGATGAAGTCATCGGCATGCAGTTAAATACACAGGGAGAGGCACTTTTGACCATTACGGAAAAAGGAATGGGCAAGTGCACCCTGCTTAGCGAGTTTAAACCCCAGAATCGCGGCGGTAAGGGAATTCTTTGCCACAAGCTCAGTGAAAAGACAGGAAAACTTACTGGATTCAAGATTGTAGAGCTTCATCAGGAAATGATGCTGATTTCTACAGAGGGTATCCTGATCCGGATCAAGATTGCAGATATTTCTGTCATTGGCAGAACCACATCCGGTGTGATTCTCATGAATCTGAAGGATGGCGTACAGGTTGCCAGTGTGGCAAAGGTACGGGAATCCGAGATCATAGCAGAAAATGGAGAAGATGAATATTCAGAGGAAGCTGCGGAAGACTTCCAAAATGATTCCGGGCAGACTGTATCAGAAGCAGATCCAGAAGAGATAGGGTAACAGTCATATACAGCAGCAGGTGATTGGGTGTACTGTCCAAAAGTCAACATTCCATCAAGGACTGCAAAGCAACTGGTTTCCTATTGTGCCGGAGAAGAGGCTGGTCTTTTTCTCCGGCACAGGAGGGAGAATGGTATCTTCTGGAAAGCTGTATACGGAGCAAAACAGAGGCAGAAGAAGCACATCTGAAAAAATTTTGGAAAAATCAAAAAAGCTATTGACAAAACGCTGTAGATTCCGTATAATAATTTTTGCATCTGCGAAAGATGTGGTAAGGAATCAGGCATGGAGAAATACTCAAGTGGCTGAAGAGGCGCCCCTGCTAAGGGTGTAGATCGGGCAACCGGTGCGAGGGTTCAAATCCCTCTTTCTCCGTTTCTTCCTTACAGAAGAAAAAATAAAAAAGTGCTTGACAAGTTCTTGTAATTGTGTTATGATATACAGGCTGGTCTTGAAAAAGAAAGCACAAAGAACCTTGACAACTGAACAGTATAACCAACCTCGAAAATTCTTAAAACTCTGGAATCTGAACTGTTGGATGACCGGAGAAGAGAATGTTCAAGAGAGAACGAACCTAAAACAGTAAAAAACGGAAGTTTCAAACGGGAAA
>JAFTGN010000105.1 GCA_017457865.1 Lachnospiraceae bacterium
AGCAGTGATGTGACCAATATTCTGCTCATTGGTGTGGACAGAAGAGATGCCAGTTGGTATGGCAATTCAGACAGTATGATTCTCGTATCTATCAACGAAAAGGCAAAACAGGTTGTGATGACCTCTTTGATGCGTGATACGTATGTGTCCATTCCAGGGGTAAAGAATTACAAGCTGAACCATGCTATGGCAGTAGGCGGGCCAAATTTGCTGGTGAATACCATTGAACAGAATTTCCGAGTAAAGATTGATTATTATGCAAGCGTGGACTTCAACGCATTCACCAACGTGATTGATATTTTTGGAACCATTCCGATACAAATGACAGATGCGGAAATCAGCGCATTTGGAAGCAGGCTGAATCAGTTTGAACATAGTGGAAATGTATATCAGATTGACAGTGAATTTGCCCTTTCTTATGCAAGAAATCGTGCCATTGGCCGTTGGGATTATGAGCGTACAGAGCGTCAGAGAAAGATTATTTTGTCTCTGGTAGATCAGGCAAAGCATTGCAGTCTGTCACAGATTTCTCAGATGGCAGATGGAGTGTTGCCAAATATTACCCACAATATTCCGGAACCGGAAATGATCAAGCTGATCATGGGTTCTATCTCTTATATGAATTACAATATCATATCCGACCGGATTCCGTATGATGGTCTGTACCAGAGTATGAATATTGAGGGGCAGGGGATGTTGGTACCGGATTGGCCGGCGACGATCGCACGATTGCATGATACGATTTATTTACCTGCTGCAACAGAATAAAACAGGAAAAACACCTGAAAGATTCAACAAATACAAAAGAACACATAAAAATACCCCACAGGATGTAGCTGTCAAGTACAGACTGTGGGGGATTTCTATGTACGCCATCGAAATAATAAAAATATTTGTAACAGAAAACAGCAGTATTACATTGGAAGAGAGCCGGTTTCTGTGTTGTTGATGACATAATAAAACATACGCTCTTCCGGTTTGCAATATACATTTAATGTATCAATGTCTTTTACCTTATGACCGCTGTTTACCCAGATTTCTTTGATCTGTGCAATGATGTACTTCTCTAAATATTCCTGACCTGCATACTGGATGCTGAAAGTTGCCTTCATCATAGATTTGTCCTCCTTAATCAATCAGTGTGATGGAACCTTTCTTACTTTTGAAAAAGTATAAATGAGACCAGACAAATAGGCCTGCATGTGCCAACAAATTCTAGTATAGTATAATATAGAAGTAAAAAGATTTCAAATCTTTTGGAAATACATTATATCAGGTGCAAAATTGGTAAAAACCACAAAAAAGCAACAAGAAAATAATTTGGTTTTGCGTCTATGGTCACAGAAAAGAGAAAACAATCATTCTGTAGTAAGAGCGAAAGCAATAAAAAACAAAGGAAAAGGAACAGACATTTCTCTGCTTTGTCGATGAAAAAAAATACATAAAAATCAGTCTGCCTCCGGTTGCCTTGCCTGGTAGATTATGTTAGAATAACATGGTAAGCAAAGAGCCGGCAGGCAGATGGGAGTTTGACAGAATGATTGCGATAATAGATTACGACGCAGGCAATTTGCGCAGCGTAGAAAAGGCACTTCAGTCATTGGGCGAAGAGGCAGTGGTGACCAGAGAAAAAGATGTGATTTTGCAGGCAGATAAAGTAATTCTGCCAGGGGTAGGGGCATTTGGAGATGCCATGAAGAACCTGGAACAGTTTGATTTGGTAGAGGTGATCCGCCAGGTTACGGCAAAGGGAACTCCATTTCTGGGGATTTGTCTGGGATTGCAGCTGTTGTTTGAGCGAAGCGCAGAGAGTGAAGGGGTAGCAGGACTGGGGATTCTGAAAGGTGAGATTTTGCGGATACCGGATCAGGAAGGATTGAAGATTCCCCATATGGGATGGAACTCGCTGGATATTACACCGGGAGCCACCCTGTTTCAGGGGCTTGGCGACCACCCTTATGTGTATTTTGTCCATTCCTATTACCTGAAAGCAGCAGAGGAACAGATTGTAGCGGCGACTACAGAATACAGTACACATATCCATGCTTCTGTAGAGCAGGGGAATATTTTTGCATGCCAGTTTCATCCGGAAAAGAGTGGACGGATTGGTTTGCGGATTTTGAAAAATTTCTGCCAGTATACACCACAGTAAAACAGGAGGATGACAGTATATGTTTACCAAAAGAATTATTCCGTGTTTGGATGTGAACAAGGGACGTGTCGTGAAGGGCGTAAATTTTGTAAATCTGAGAGATGCGGGCGATCCGGTAGAGATTGCGGCAGCCTATGATGCATCCGGGGCAGATGAACTGGTATTTCTGGATATTACCGCATCTTCTGACGCAAGAAATATTATGATTGATATGGTACGGAAAGTAGCGGAGACTGTATTTATTCCATTTACAGTAGGAGGTGGGATTCGTACCGTAGAAGACTTTAAGATGATCCTGCGGGAAGGTGCAGATAAGATTTCCATCAATTCTTCTGCCATTAATACACCCAATCTGATCAGTGAGGCGGCAGATAAGTTTGGCAGCCAGTGTGTGGTGGTTGCCATTGATTGCAGGAGACGGCCGGATGGCAGTGGATGGAATGTATTTAAGAATGGCGGACGGATTGATACCGGTCTGGATGCCGTAGAATGGGCCATGAAAGCATGTCAGATGGGAGCAGGAGAGATTCTTCTGACCAGTATGGACTGTGATGGCACGAAGGCTGGCTATGATAATGAAATCACTGCGCTCATTGCAGATCATGTTTCTATTCCGGTGATTGCATCCGGAGGTGCAGGCACAAAAGAACATTTCTACGATGCTTTGACTACCGGAAAGGCAGATGCGGCATTGGCAGCCTCTCTATTCCACTATAAAGAACTGGAAATCAAAGATCTGAAGCAGTATCTGGCCGACAGAGGGGTGTCGGTGCGTCTGTAAAGAGAAATAAACAACAGAGAGGAGAAAAGGGATGGCAGCAATCAGCAATGACTGGTTACAACCCTTAAGTGGTGAGTTTAAGAAACCATACTATGCAAAGTTATATCAGAAAGTGTTGGAAGAGTATCGTTCTACCAGAGTGTTTCCGGAAGCAGACGATATTTTCAATGCGTTTAATCTGACTCCCCTGTCGCAGGTGAAAGTGGTGATTTTGGGGCAGGATCCCTATCATGGAGAGGGGCAGGCACATGGGCTGTGTTTTTCTGTGAAACCGGGAATTGAGGCACCTCCTTCCCTTGTGAATATTTATAAGGAATTACAGGATGATTTGGGGTGTACGATTCCAAACAATGGCTTTTTGGAAAAATGGGCAAAGCAGGGGGTACTGTTGCTCAATACAGTACTGACGGTACGTGCCCATCAGGCGTTTAGCCACAGAGGAATCGGTTGGGAGGAATTCACCGATGCGGCAATCCGGGTGTTGAATGAGCAGGATCGTCCGATCGTCTTTTTGCTCTGGGGGAAACCGGCTCAGATGAAAAAGAGCATGTTGAACAATTCAAATCATTTGATTTTAGAGGCGCCTCATCCAAGTCCCCTATCTGCTTACAGAGGATTTTTTGGATGTAAGCATTTCAGTCAGGCCAATGCATTTTTGACAGCACATGGAGAGACTCCGATTGATTGGCAGATTGAAAATATATAATCTAAAGGAAAGAAGCGATTGCTTCGGAATGGAGAGAACATGAGTTTATTAGAGTGGCTGCGTATCCTTGTGATAGGCATTGTAGAGGGTGTTACCGAGTGGCTTCCGGTCAGCAGTACAGGGCATATGATTCTGTTGGATGCAATCTGGGGCACTTCCGAACCGGAGATCATGACACCGGAATTTTGGGAATTGTTCGAGGTGGTCATTCAGCTGGGAGCGATTCTGGCGGTTGTCACCATTTTCTGGGAGAAGTTGTGGCCTTTTGGAAAGCGTTCCAGAAGAGAGCAAGTACAGACGATAGAACTTTGGAAGAAGGTCATCATCGGCTGTATTCCGGCAGCGGTATTGGGATTGTTACTGGATGACTGGATGGATACGTATTTGTATAATGCATATGTAGTGGCGGCAATGTTGATTGTATATGGAATTGTATTTATCCTAATTGAATCTGTGCACAGAGGAAAGGTATTTACATTAGAACATATCGAAGGGCTGACATACAAGACGGCATTTCTGATTGGATGTGTGCAGGTACTGTCCCTGATTCCAGGTACTTCCAGATCTGGTGTGACCATCATTGGTGGTATTCTTCTCGGGTGTTCCAGAACCGTAGCAGCAGAGTTTACCTTCTTTCTGGCTATTCCGGTGATGTTTGGTGCCAGTGGACTGAAGCTGGTAAAATATCTGTTAGAAGGCGTTTCCCTGTCCGGTATGCAGATTGCTGTGACCATTGTGGGCATGGTGGTGGCATATGTGGTGTCTATGATATCCATTCAGTTCTTGATGGACTATGTAAAGAGACATAGCTTTAAGGCATTTGGATGGTATCGCATTGCATTGGGTATTGTGGTGTTGCTGTTCTTCACGCTGGTTCGGTAGTGGCACAGCGCAGTTTGGTAGAAAATCAAATTTTTGCAAAAAGTTGAAAATAGGACTTTACAAATCGGAAGAGATTGTATACAATAAGGATAGCTGTTCAAGCAGTAAACAGAATAAGCATGTAGCGATAGAGAACCAAGGGCGGTCATAGTCAGGGGTTCTCTATCTTTTTGGAAATATGAAGATTTTCAAAAATCCTTGCTGAAATGAGGGGTTCTGTTTGTATAGAGAGGACAGAGCGTGTACTGGTCAGAGGAGGCATGCATTTCAGGCAATACCAGGTGTGAATCGACAAATTGTCTGATATTTTTTTGAAATTTTTTGAATTTGCAAATTATCTGACAATGGAACATGAGACCTGAAAAGGGCAACCCAGTGTTGCCGAAATATGGAGGAATGAGTGAGATGGAAGAAACAAAAAGAACTTCTGTCGGCTTATATGAGCCGCAATTTGAGCATGATAACTGCGGGATTGGTGCGGTAGTGAATATCAAAGGCGTGAAAAGCCATGATACTGTTGCCAATGCCCTGCATATTGTGGAGAATCTGGAGCATCGTGCCGGTAAAGATGCAGAAGGCAAGACCGGTGATGGTGTAGGTATTCTGGTACAGATTTCCCATCGCTTTTTTGCAAAGGTCTGTAGAGAAGCAGGGATTGCAATCGGAAACGAGAGAGAATACGGCATCGGTATGTTCTTCTTCCCACAGGATGAACTGAGCAAGCGTCAGGCTATGAAGATGTTTGAGATCATTGTAGAGAAAGAAGGATTGCAGTTCCTTGGCTGGCGAGAAGTGCCGAACCAGCCGGAGATACTGGGCAAGAAGGCAGTGGACTGTATGCCATGTATCATGCAGTGCTTTATTCAGAAGCCGGCAGATGTGGCATGCGGCATTGACTTTGACCGCAAGCTGTATGTGGCAAGACGTGTCTTTGAACAGTCCAATGACAATACCTATGTGGTATCCTTATCCAGCCGTACCATCGTATATAAGGGCATGTTCCTGGTAGGAGATTTGAGACGGTTCTACTGCGACCTGCAGGATCCCGATTATGTATCTGCTATTGCAATCGTGCATTCCCGTTTCAGTACCAATACCAACCCAAGCTGGAAGAGGGCTCATCCAAACCGTTTTATCGTACACAACGGTGAGATCAATACCATCCGGGGCAATGCAGATAAGATGCTGGCCCGTGAGGAAATTATCCAGACTGGTTTATTAAAGGATGAACTGCACAGAATCCTGCCAGTGGTGAACACCGATGGTTCTGACTCTGCTATGTTGGACAATACACTGGAATTTTTACATATGAGTGGCATGGATCTGCCGTTGGCAGTGATGATTACCATTCCGGAGCCTTGGATCAATGATAAGGCAATGCCTCAGAATAAGAAGGACTTTTATCAGTATTATGCAACCATGATGGAGCCATGGGATGGTCCGGCGGCCATCCTCTACACCGATGGTGATATCATGGGTGCAGTATTAGACCGAAATGGTCTGCGTCCTACCAGATACTATGTGACATCGGATGACAACATCATCCTGTCTTCAGAAGTGGGCGCCATTGACATCGACCCATCTATCGTCATCAAGAAAGAGCGTCTTCGTCCGGGACGTATGCTGCTGGTAGATACCATAAAAGGTGAAATCATCAATGACGAAGACCTGAAAAATCAATACGCCAACTACAAGCCATATGGAGAATGGCTGGATGCCAACCTGATTCACTTAAATGATCTGAAGGCACCTAACAAGCGTTCGCTTCGCTATGAGGGGGAGGAGCTGCTGCGGATCATGAAGACCTTTGGTTATACTTATGAGCAGCTGCGTACTATGATTCAGCCTATGGCGCAGAATGGTTCCGAGCCCATCTCTGCTATGGGTGTGGATACTCCATTGGCTGTGCTGTCCAGACAACATCAGCCCCTGTTCCATTATTTCAAGCAGCTGTTTGCACAAGTAACCAATCCGCCAATTGATGCCATCCGGGAAAAGATCGTCACTTCCACTACTGTATACTTAGGGGCAGGTGGCAATGTGTTGTCAGAAGAACCGGAAAACTGCAAGATGCTGCGCATCGACAATCCGATTCTGACCAATACAGAGATGCAGCGGATTCGCAACATGAAGGTAGAGGGATTCCAGGTGGTGACAGTGCCGATGACCTTCTATAAGACCACTCCTCTGGCAAGAGCAGTGGAGCATCTATTTGTAGAAGTAGACAGGGCACTTCGGGATGGTGCTAATATCATCATCCTGTCAGACCGTGGCATCGATGAAAACCATGTGGCAATCCCATCTCTTTTGGCAGTTTCTGCGCTGCAGCATCATCTGGTGGTGACCAAGAAGAGAATGTCCATGTCTCTGATCTTAGAAACAGGAGAACCGAGAGAAGTGCATCATTTTGCTACCTTGTTGGGCTATGGTGCCAGTGCCATCAATCCTTATCTGGTACAGGATTCCATTCATTACCTGATTGACAGTGGCATGCTGGATAAGGATTACTATGAAGCTGTGGCAGCATATAACAGTGCAGTCATCAATGGTATTGTGAAGATTGCATCTAAAATGGGAATTTCCACCATTCAGTCCTATCAGGGTTCCAAGATTTTTGAGGCAATCGGTCTGAACCATGATTTTGTGGAGAAATATTTTACCAATACGGTCAGCAGAGTGGAAGGAATCGGCATCGAAGACATCCAGAATGACATCGAAACACTCCATTCTGCCGCATTTGACCCGCTGGGATTGAAGGTAGACCGTACACTCACCAGCCCGGGCAGCCACAAGGCACGTTCCGGTGCGGAAAAGCATCTGTATACCCCTGCCACCATTCATTTGTTGCAGGAGGCTACCAGAAATGGAGATTATGCAGAGTTTCTGGAATATTCCAAGCTGATCACCGAGCAGGATGATGCCATGAATCTGCGTGGTCTGTTGGATCTGAAATATGCAGAAGACGGTGGTATTCCGGTAGAGGAAGTAGAATCGGTAGACAGCATTGTGAAGCGGTTTAAGACCGGTGCCATGTCCTATGGTTCCATTTCTCAGGAAGCACATGAGACCATGGCCATCGCCATGAACAGGATACATGGAAAGTCCAACTCCGGTGAGGGCGGTGAAAGTGTAGAACGTCTCACACCCGGCCCGGATGGAACCAATCGCTGCTCTGCCATCAAGCAGGTGGCATCGGGACGATTTGGTGTGACTTCCCGTTACTTAGTCAGCGCACAGGAAATCCAGATCAAGATGGCACAGGGGGCAAAGCCGGGAGAAGGCGGTCACCTGCCGGGCAAGAAGGTATATCCGTGGGTTGCCAAAACCAGACATTCTACACCGGGTGTGGGCCTTATTTCCCCGCCACCTCACCATGATATTTATTCCATTGAGGATCTGGCGCAGTTGATCTTCGATTTGAAGAATGCCAACCGGAAGGCACGGATTTCCGTGAAACTGGTATCCGAAGCCGGCGTGGGTACGGTAGCAGCCGGTGTGGCAAAGGCTGGTGCACAGGTGATTCTGGTATCCGGTTATGACGGCGGTACCGGTGCTGCACCAAGAAGCTCCATCCACAATGCAGGGTTGCCATGGGAATTGGGTGTGGCAGAAACCCACCAGACACTGATCATGAATGGACTGCGTGACAAGGTCATCTTAGAGACAGACGGCAAACTGATGACCGGTCGTGATGTGGTCATTGCGGCACTGCTTGGGGCAGAGGAATATGGATTTGCAACGGCTCCGTTGGTGACCATGGGTTGCGTCATGATGCGTGTCTGCAACTTAGATACCTGTCCGGTAGGCGTAGCCACCCAGAATCCGGAACTGAGAAAGCGGTTTGCAGGAAAGCCGGAATATGTGGTGAACTTTATGCGGTTTGTGGCACAGGAAATGCGGGAATATATGGCAAAACTGGGGGTTCATACAGTAGATGAACTGATCGGACGTACCGATCTGCTGGTACAGAAAAAGACCGGTTTTGACCGTGCAAACAAAGTGGACCTGAGCCGTGTGCTGGATACCACCTTTGCAAAAGAGCCGCTGGCAGGATATGCCCATAAGAATGTATTTGACTTTAAGTTAAATGAGTCTGTAGATGAAAGTGTGCTGTTAAGCAAGCTTGGCTCTGCGTTAAAGAACAAGAAGCGCCGCAGCATTGAAATCGATGTGAACAGTGTCAACCGTTCTCTGGGTACCATCTTTGGTTCTGAGATCACTGCACTGTATGAGGATGGTCTGGAAGAAGACACTTACACCGTGAAGTGTAAGGGGAGCGGCGGACAGAGTTTTGGTGCATTTATTCCGAAGGGACTGACATTGGAACTGACCGGTGACAGCAATGACTACTTTGGAAAGGGTCTGTCCGGCGGAAAGCTGATTGTCTATCCGCCAAAGGGCGTGAAATATAAAGCAGAGGAAAATATCATCATCGGTAATGTGGCATTGTATGGTGCCACCAGTGGCAAGGCGTACATCAACGGCATTGCCGGGGAACGGTTCTGTGTTCGCAACTCCGGTGCCACCGCAGTGGTAGAAGGAGTAGGCGATCACGGATGTGAATATATGACCGGTGGCCGTGCCGTCATCTTGGGACCCACAGGAAAGAACTTTGCGGCAGGTATGAGCGGTGGGATCGCTTATGTACTGGATGAAAACAACACCTTATATTCCAGACTGAACAAAGAACTGGTGGCAATGGAAGCAGTGACAGAGAAATATGACATCATCGAACTGAAATCCATCATCCAGGATCATGTGGCCAATACCAACTCCGCAAAAGGAAAGGCAGTATTAGAGAACTTTGAGGCATATCTGCCCAAGTTCAAGAAGATCATTCCACATGAATACAAGAAGATTCAAAACATGATCGTACAGATGGAAGAAAAAGGATTGAGCAGTGAGCAGGCAACCATCGAGGCATTTTATGCCTGCACCAGAGAGTAGGAGGAGAAGACCATGGGAAAACCAACCGGATTTATAGAATATGATAGAGTAAACTGCCCGGCTTCTTCGCCACTTGGCAGAATTGAACATTTCAATGAATTTCACGATATGCTGTCTAAAAAGGAACGGCAGAAACAAGGTGCCCGCTGTATGGATTGCGGCGTACCATTTTGTCAGAACGGTCAGGTCATCAAAGGGATGGTATCCGGATGCCCATTACATAACCTGGTACCGGAGTGGAACGATCTGATTTTTACCGGCAACTGGAAACAGGCCTATGAGCGTCTGCAAAAGACCAACTGCTTCCCGGAATTCACCGGACGGGTGTGTCCTGCCCTGTGTGAAGCAGCCTGCA
Organism: Lachnospiraceae bacterium; assembly: GCA_017457865.1. Classification (GTDB taxonomy): domain Bacteria; phylum Bacillota; class Clostridia; order Lachnospirales; family Lachnospiraceae; genus UBA2942. Next base: position 9,824 of record JAFTGN010000105.1, read on the forward strand.
CCTGCGGCTTAAACGGAGATCCTGTCACCTGTCGGGCAAATGAGCTGTCCATTATCGAAACCGCTTATGAGGAAGGCTGGGTCAAGCCGGAACCGCCGGAAGTTCGTACTGGCAAAAGGGTGGCAGTGATTGGTTCTGGTCCTTCCGGACTGGCAACTGCCATGATGTTGAACCGGAGAGGTCATCAGGTGACCGTATATGAACGCAGTGACCGTCCAGGTGGACTGCTCATGTACGGCATCCCAAATATGAAACTGGAAAAACAGTATATCCTGCGCCGGATCGAAATCATGAAGGCAGAAGGGGTACAGTTTGTGACAGGCGCCAATGTGGGAGCGGACTATGATGCACAGGCATTGATGGATCAGTATGACGCAGTGGTGCTGGCATGCGGTGCTTCCAATCCAAGAGACATCCAGGCATCGGGCAGAGAGGCAGGGGGCATCTATTTTGCAGTAGACTTCCTGAAAGCAACTACCAAGAGTCTGCTGGACTCCGGTCTGGCGGATGGCAACTATATCTCTGCAAAGGATAAAAATGTAGTGGTCATCGGCGGCGGTGACACTGGCAACGACTGTGTGGGCACTTCCATTCGTCACGGCTGCAAGTCTGTCATCCAGTTAGAGATGATGCCAAAGCCACCGGAAAAGCGTCTGCCAAACAACTCCTGGCCGGAGTGGCCGAGAGTGCTGAAGACCGACTATGGTCAGGAAGAAGCCATTGCCCTGTTTGGGCAGGACCCAAGACTGTACCAGACCACTGTGAAAGAGTTCGTAAAGAATGAAGCCGGTGATCTGTGCAAGCTGATCTGTGTGAAGCTGGAATCCCAGAAAGATGCAGAAACCGGACGGATGCGCATGGTGCCAATCGAAGGCAGTGAATTCGAACTGGAAGCGGATCTGGTGCTGATCGCAGCTGGCTTCTTAGGCAGCCAGAGCTACGTCACAGAAGCCTTTGGCGTAGAAGTCAATGGCAGAACTAATGTCCAGACTGAAGCAGGCAAATACCAGACCAGCGTGGAGAAAGTCTTCACCGCAGGGGATATGCATAGAGGACAGTCACTGGTGGTATGGGCCATCCGGGAAGGAAGAGAGGCCGCAAGGGCAGTGGATGAGTATCTGATGGGGTATTCGTTTTTGTAGTGGATGATGGATATTACACTCTTATTTTCGAAAACAAACTTATTCTATCGTTTGCGCGATCTTCTATTGTGAAAATGGTGAAAGTATGGTAAGATAGATTATAAGTTATTGCGTTTGGCACAATAATAGTTTGATATAGGAGTGTAGAATGATATGCCAGAATTAAGCCGTTTTGGTGGAATGGTTATTTATATGCTATTCCGTGATATAGGGCAGCACAATAAACCGCATGTTCACGTGTACTATGGGGAATATGAAGCTGCAATCGCAATAGATGGAGAATTGTTAGCGGGATCTCTGCCACGCAAACAACTGAAAATTGTGACTGGTTGGCTTGCGTTTCATGAAGAAGAAGCCTACAAGGCGTGGAATCTTGCTGTAAAAGGCGAACATTTTGACAAAATTCCACCAATGAATTGAGGTGAAGCGAATGTATATCATAGATGATATTTGCTATGCTGGTGAGTTAAAGGAAGGTATAAAGGTGATAGAGGCAAAACCCTTGCGTGGTGGTATGATGCTAGTCACATTTTCGACAGGAGAAAAGCGACTGTTTGATACTACATTGCTTCAGGGATCTGCTTTTAAGCTACTTGCAGATGAAAAGATATTTAATCATCCTGTACTATTTCACGGAGTGATTACGTGGCATAATGGGGAAATAGACATTGCTCCAGAAACAGTATACAGAGATAGCTATGCGTATAATAGTGAAGTTATGTAAATGTAATAGGATTGCATCTGCAAGAGAATCAATAAGTGTGACACAGGGCTGCTGTACCGTAAGGTGTGGCAGCCCTGTAGTGTATGAGGAAAGTTTTTTATAATATCACATACTAAAAGCGATAAAACTTGTGTGAGTGAGAATCAGGGTTCTGTGATATAATAATATGGATTGATTTTCAAAACCATTCTTATAATAAAAAACGAACATAAATGTGCAAAACATAATAGAATGATAGTATATTTAGAGAAAAAATCGTCAAATAAACAAATGAAAAAATGACGAATCCGCTGTCATAGGATATAATAGAAACAGGATCAATGCGAAAGGAGAATGATGTATGCTGACTCAGATTTCAGTAGAGAATTTTAAATCTTTTCATAAGATGACCCAGTTTACCATGATATCATCAACGAAAATCAGGTCAAAGACAAATCATCGGATTCAGGTGGGCAGTCATACAAGATTGTTGAAACATGCAATTGTTTATGGAGCAATTTCGGTGTTTACCAGTTTTGCATTTGGAAAGGGGGAATAGTGTATTCGTTTGATGGAAAAAACCGGAGAACATGAAACATTATCTAATCCGAAAGTATTAATTGAATTCGCGGAAAGTCAGAAAAAGGTGACTACAAATCATTTTGATTCCAAACACGATCAAATGATTGTCGTGTTTGATGCAGATATTTATAAAAAGAAAGAGAAGCAATATCAGGAAATCTTAAAGCTTGGTCAGAAGAATACAATTTTTGCTGTTACAAATCCAAGTTTTGAACTGTTTCTTCTTTTGCATTATGAGAATTCCTATGAAGATATGATTGCACCGAATGCAGAGGATGTTCTGGCAAATCGGAAGGTGGGAAAACGCCGATATATAGCGGCTCTGTTTACAGAAAGGAGTGGGATGAATCCGAAAGAAAATCCAGCCATCGATGAACTTGCTGCCGATATTGATGTGGCAATTTCCCAAGAGCGGAAACTGAATCAGGATATTGAAAATGCAGTTGGGAAACTGACCAGTAATATTGGGAAAATCATTCAGGAAATCAAGGAGGACAAGGCACTGAAATAAGTGGGGAAATAATTATTATATCCTAAGATGTTTTTTGTTTATAGAAATATGTTCTTTTGATATCACTTGTAGGACAGAATAAAACATAGTAAAATAAAAGAAAACCATTTCAATAAAAAGAAGGAGAACAAAAAATGTCTGCATATCATGAAAAAGGATACATACCAGTTCCCATTGACACCAGTGATGTACAATTGCCGGATGAGCTGTTAGAATTGACAGAGCAATTGGCAGAAAATGTACATGACATATGGGCGGTCAATCGGATCGCAGAGGGGTGGACATATGGAACAGTGAGAGATGGGGGACAAATGGAGACTCCCTGTCTGGTTCCATATCAGGAACTGCCGGAAAGTGAAAAAGAATATGACCGAAATACGGCATTGGAAACATTAAAATTGATTTTGAAACTGGGATATGAGATTCGAAGGAAGTGAGGGGGAATGTGTTCGACTTTTTCTTGCGTGCATACAGTAAGATTGCGTTAGGATTAAAAGTTCCGTTTCAAATGCAGGGAATTCAGAGAGTAGACGATACACCAGTTCACAAGGCAGTTCGAGAAGCACTGGTAAATTGCCTTTCTAATGCAGATTTCTTTTGTGTCAGGGGAGTGGTTATTCAAAAAATGCCAGACAGACTGATTTTGGAGAATCCTGGATATATTCGCACTGGAAAACGGCAAATGATTCAAGGGGGAACGTCTGACCCACGGAATAAGACAATGTTAAAAATGTTTAATTTGCTGGACATTGGGGAACGTGCAGGAAGTGGTGTACCGAATATTTTTAATGTGTGGGCAGATGAAGGGTGGGAAGAACCAATTATCGAAGAAGAAAACAACCCGGATAGAACACGGTTGATCCTTATTTTTGAAAAAAACAATCGGAAAAAACAATCGGAAAAAACAATCGGAAAAAACACAACTCCAAAAGACCAAAGAAAATAAAGCAAAAATAGAAGACTATCTTCGACTGGAAGGAGAAAACAGAACAAGTGAAATTGCAGAATATATGGGATTGAGCATTCCGAGAGTGCGTGTCATGCTTCGTGAAATGATAGAAGAAGGAGTGATTGAAGCGGAAGGAGAAGGAAGGGCGAGAGTGTATAAAGTAGTAAATATAAG
>JAFTGN010000010.1 GCA_017457865.1 Lachnospiraceae bacterium
CATGACGGCATTCAGATCGGCAATGGTCTGTGCGGAAGATTTGGACGTGTGTACTTCCAGATCTGCATACTCTCCTTCACTGGTCAGTCCCAGTCCAAGGGGGGCGGCAAAGGATAAGATCTGGTGGGGACTGTATCCACCGGAATAGGCGATATCGATGCCAGCCCGGTGATTGGCCTTCTGAAAATACCGCATGACATCCAGATGGCTGATGAAACGAAGAGTGCCTGTTTTTACAAAACGCATTCTAATTTTCATAGCACACACCTCCTCCAAACCGCATGGCACCGCAACCGGAACACCGCTCCCTGCAATTAGGCGTGGTTTCTCCGGCAAGGGCACGTGCCCATTCCTTCTCTAAGAATCTTCTGGTCACTCCCACATCGATGAAATCCCATGGCAGAATTTCCGATACCTCACGAGGACGGGTGGTATAAAAGTCCATATCCACACCACACTCCGCAAAGGAATCCAGCCATTTCTGGTAGTCCATCTGATCTCCCCATGCATCATAGATACAGCCTTTCTTATAAGCGGTCAGGATCACATCTGCCACCTTTCTGTCTCCTCTGGCAAACACACCCTCCAGCGTAGAAGTGTCCACCTCGTGCCAGTTGTAGGTCATACTCTTCCGGTTTAACTGCTCCTTGACAGTAGTATTCACCGTTCTGGCCAACCCCAGATAGTCTTTGGTGGGCAGCATGGGGGCCCACTGGAACGGCGTAAAGGGTTTTGGAATAAAGAAAGAAGTACTAATGACTATCTGTACCTTGCCATTGCGCTTGTCCTTTGGAATCTCATAATATCGTCTGGCAATCTTCTCTGCCAGATAGGCGATTTCCTTTCTGTCCTCCTCTGTCTCTGTGGGGAGTCCCAGCATAAAATACAGCTTCACCCGGTTCCAGCCCGCATCAAATGCCATCCCGGCACCGTTGATGATCACTTCTTCTGTCAGATTCTTATTGATCACATTCCGCATTCTCTGGCTTCCTGCCTCCGGGGCAAAAGTCAGACTGCTTTTTCGAATGTCCTGCACCTTGCTCATCACATCCAGAGAAAAGGCATCAATACGAAGAGAGGGCAGAGAAATGTTCACCCCATTCTTTCCAAAATGTTCAATCAGGAAATTCACCAGTCCCTCTAACTGGGAGTAATCACTGGAACTTAAGGAACTTAAAGAAATTTCCTCGTACCCTGTATTTTGAATCATCTTCTTGGCAGTTTCCTTCAAGAATTCCAGATCACGCTCCCGCACCGGACGATAAATCATACCCGCCTGACAGAAACGACAGCCTCTAATACAGCCTCTCTGAATCTCCAGTACCACTCTGTCCTGTGTGGCTTTGATATAGGGCACCAGTGGTTTTTCCGGATAGTAGGTATTGGTCACATCTACCACGATCTCTTTGCGAACCTGCTCTGGCACATCGGTTCTGGTTCTGGTAAAGGATGCAATGGTACCATCCTCATGATAGGTCACCTCATAAAACCGTGGCACATAAATACCCGGCAGATTGGCCGCCTGTAACAAAAAATCCTCTCTGCTGCCCCCTGCTGCCCTGTTTTTCTGGTACAAATCCAACAAAGCACGATATTGGGTTTCCCCTTCTCCTAAGTAAAACAAATCAAAAAATGGGGCAATGGGCTCTGGATTGTAAGCGCAGGGACCACCTCCCATGACAATGGGATCTTCTTCTGTCCGGTCTGTGGCAATCAGAGGAATGTGGCTGAGATCAATGACCTGCAATACATTGGTATAACACATCTCATATTGCAATGTGATGCCCAGAAAATCAAAGTCCCGGACCGGACGCTGGGACTGGACTGCGAATAACGGAATGTTTTGTTCCCGCATGATTTTGTCCAAATCCACCCATGGGGAATAGACTCTGTCACAATAAGTATCTTCCCAGCGGTTGAACATATCGTATAAAATCTGGATGCCCAGATGGGACATACCAATCTCATAAACATCCGGAAAGCACATTGCCACAGTCACATCCACTGCGTCAAACTCCTTTTCCACTACATTGACTTCATTGCCAATATATCTTGCCGGCTTTTCAATGGTCAGCAGTATTTCATCTGACAATGCCAGTTTTCTCATGTTATCCTCGTTTCTTCATTGAAATGAATTCCGCACCTGCAGGAGCATTCCCACATGATGCGGAATCGGTTACGTTTCGGTTAACTGTTCCGTGTGTGTACAGTCCCCTTCTCTGCATATACTTTGATGATTTCCACAATGACATCGGTACATTTTTCCAGATTCTGTACGGTAATGTACTCATAACAACCATGGAAATTCTGTCCGCCGGTGCCAAGATTGGGACAAGGCAGCCCTTTCCAGGACAGATTGGCACCATCTGTACCTCCTCTAATGGGCTGGATGATCGGCGTAATGCCCAGACGCTCCATTGCCTGACAGGCATTGTCAATCAAATGCATATGGGGCAGTATCTTTTCCTTCATATTCCGGTAACTGCCAAGCTCTGTAAACGCCACAGTACCTGCTCCATATTTATGATTCAAAAATGCTGCAATCTGTGCAAATAATTCTTTTTTGACTGCCAGCTTTTCCCGGTCATGGTCTCGAAGAATATACTCCATTACCGTACTCTCACAGGAGCCTTTCATATCCGTCAGATGATAAAACCCTTCATACCCCTCCGTGTAAGCCGGATCTTCCGCCGGAGGCAGCATCTGTTGAAACTCCATGGCCACCAGCAGGGAATTGATCATATGTCCTTTGGCAGAACCGGGATGAATACTTTTGCCCTGAATGGTCACACGCATATTGGAGGCATTGAAATTCTCATATTCAATGTCCCCCACTTCATCTCCGTCAATGGTATAGGCAAAGTCCGCCCCAAAGTCCTCTATGTCAAAAAACTCCACGCCTCTGCCCACTTCCTCATCCGGTGTAAATCCGATCTGCACCGTACCATGGGGAAGCTCCGGATGGGCCAGCAGATATTCTGCTGCTGTCATGATCTCTGCCACTCCTGCCTTGTCATCTGCCCCAAGCAGTGTGGTACCATCTGTGACGATAAAATCCTCTCCGATGTGATTGCGCATCACAGGATAATCCTCCGGATTCAGAATCATGCCCAGTGCTTCATTCAATACAATCTTCCCACCATCATAGTTTTTTATTATCTGCGGTTTCACATCTTTGCCGCTGACAGCATCAGACGTATCCACATGGGCAATCAATCCGATGGCCGGAATGTCTGCATCCTCTACTGTGGCCGGAATGGTGGCCATCACATAGCCTTCCCTGGCCATCCGCACATGAGAAGCACCCATTTCCTGTAACTCCTCATACAGCATCCGCAGTAAATCCAACTGTTTCTCCGTACTGGGGTACGCTTCCACATCCGGGTAGGACTGGGTATCTACCTTTACATAGCGCAAAAATCGTTCTAAAACCCCTGACATGTTCCTCTCCTTTTTCTTCCTCTATTACCGGTTTGCCAGTTCCGTGGTAATGTCTTCCCAGGTCACACCTCTCTCTACCATCAGCACCATCACATGATACAGGAAATCTGAAATCTCGTACTTGATTTCCTCCGGATCCGGATTCTTAGCTGCAATCACGATCTCCGTAGCCTCCTCGCCGCACTTCTTTAAAATCTTGTCGATGCCCTTATCAAACAGATAATTGGTGTAGGAACCTTCCTTTGGATGGACCTTTCTGTCTGCAATGACCTGATACACATCCTCGAATACCTTATGGGGGTTGGCAGTCTGGCCTTCCTTCTCTAACAATGTCTGGAAGAAACAACTGCGTGCACCTGTATGGCAGGCAGCGCCAACCTGTGCCACCTTTGCCAGAATGGTATCATTGTCACAGTCTAAATACAAAGACTTTACATACTGATAATGCCCACTTGTCTCGCCCTTTAACCATCTTTCCTGACGACTGCGGCTGTAATAGCACATCTTCCCACCACGAATGGTTTCCTCAAAAGCTGCCTCATTCATATAAGCAAGCATCAATACTTCATTGGTTCTGTAATCCTGCACGATCACCGGTACCATGCCATCAGAATTCAGTTTAAATTCACTCCATCCCACCGCTGACTCATAGGTGACAGTGGGATAGCCGCTTTCCTTCAATGCATATTTATAAGCATAGAAATCCGTATCTACGTCAGCTGTTACATACACACGAACTTCTTCTCCCTCGTCCTGCCTTGCCATGTCCAGATACAGCTCCAGTGCAGTCATATTTTCATCAAAATCGGTTCCCAACTCCACCAGACGGCCTTCATAAAAAGCCGCTTCTACTTTATCGGTTCCAAAGCGGTCTGTTGCTTCCTGTAACAGCTTCATCTCCTCCGGATCATCTGCATTGACAAACACCTTCTTCGCACCGGTATAGGTGTATTTCTTCACGTCCTCTAACCGATGGAGATTGCCAGCGGTATAGAGTGGCAGTTCTGTATGGCGAACGATTTCCTTCATCTCACCAATGGATTTGTCATGTCCTGCATCATCCGTAGCAGTCTCAATCAGAAGCAATCCGTCTGCACCGTTGTTATAATATGCCTCTGCCAGCGCACCTGTTTCTCCGGCTGTCTGTTCCCCTCTGGAAAATGCTGCGTTTATTCCGTTGATATACAAAACCGGAATCAGTGTAATTTTCTTCATTCTGTTATCCTCTATTCGAATCTCTATTTTCGGCACATTTTGCGCCTCTGTTTTTTATTATAGCATAAATCCGACTGTTTTCCATCTACTTTCCCATTTACAGTAGAAAAATTTGTCATTTTCTCCATCAATCGGTACTTTCTATCTTTTTCAACTCCTGTTTGTATTTTCTGTAATTTGGACAATACTGTTCTACCACCTGCCAGAATGCAGGAGAATGATTCATATGGATGCGATGTGCCAGTTCATGCACCACCACGTAATCCAGCAATTCTTTTGGCAAAAAATATAATCGATAATTGAAGTTCAAATTCCCTTTACTGCTGCAACTGCCCCAGCGCGTCTTCTGGTTCCGAATGGTAATCCGCCCATAAGTCACATTCATCTTCTCTGCATAATAAGACACACGTAAAGTAAAACATTCTCTGATTTCCGCAACCTGCTCTGGTGTCAACTGCTCAGGCGTGGGAATACTGTATCCTGGCAAAGCGGCCTTTCGCAGCTTCATCAACTCTGATTTTTCAAAGTACCATTTTTTTCTGGATTCCAGCATCCCTTCCAACACCTGATAGGATAAGTTAATCGGACAGCGCACCTGTGCCATTCCGTCACTGTTCACTTCAAATCCAATTGTACGGCGATGGCTGTACACAATCTGCACCGGTAATTGTCTGTCTTCTTCCTGTAATACATACTCCTGTTTCATCTCATTTTTCCTCCCCACAGACAACTCCAACATGCCTGCCGTTTTTATCGCCCATCATTATATCAAAATCTTTTTTATACTTCTATCATTATTTCTGACAGAATTATATCAAAATCACTTTTTACTCTAATATAATCGGAAAGAAAAAACGATTTCTTCTATTATAATATAACAAAACACCTCCTCGCCCCATAGGATATACAAGGAGATGTTTGTTGATTTCTGATTACAAAACCCATCCTGCCACAGTGTGAACATCACACATTCTGTCAGTCTTCAAATCTGACACGAATGGAATTGGCATGTGC